>DAORKJ010000208.1:0-1029 GCA_035439505.1 Chitinophagales bacterium | reverse complement strand
CAAATCCGGTCTGGCATTCATCAAAAATTAATAATGCACCTACTTCATCACATCTCTTTCTAATAGCTTGAAGATACCCCGGTTGAGGTAAAATTACACCAGCTTCTGCCTGAATTGGTTCTATTAAAACAGCTGCAGTTTTTTCAGTAATAAAATTAATCTGCTCAAAATTATTATACGTTAAAATAGTATTGTCGGGAATTAAGGGGCGAAAAACATTTTTTCTTTCCTCTGTATTGCCGGCACTCAATGCACCCATTGTGCTGCCGTGGTACGATTGAAAAAAAGAAATTATTTCCGGTCTGCCCGTAACACGTTTTGCCAATTTAAGTGCACCTTCAATTGCTTCAGAACCGGAGTTAACAAAATAAACCGAATCAAGTGGGGCAGGCATATGAGCAGCAATCCATGTGGCGAATTGCACCTGAGGACTTTCAACAAATTCACCATACACCATCAGGTGACTGTATTTATCCAACTGGTTAGTAATAGCAATCTTTACATCCTGATTATTATGACCAACATTACTGACAGCAATTCCTGAAATCATATCCAGGTATTTTTTTCCATTTGCATCAAACATCCAGCAACCATCCGCTTTTACAATTTCCAACATTAAAGGAGTTGAACTGGTTTGCGCTACATGTCGAAGAAATAATTGGCGGTTCATGTTTAAATATTATGGTTCTGCTGAACAGTATGTGTAAGTTTAAGATTATTACAATTATGAAAATTGAAAATCAAACTAATAGGTATATCATGCCCAAACTTTTGTCCCATCTGTGCAATTTTTACATATATCTATTTCGCTTCGCGATTTAAGTAATGCGGTTCTGAAATTTTTATATTTCCCGTCCTGCCATAATTTTTTGAAGGTCATTTCTTTTAAATCACCTAATTGATGTTGTGCATCTTTATCAAAACAACAAGGCACCACTGCGCCATCCCAGGTAATTACACATGAATGCCATAACTTCCAACAGTGATTGAGCATTTTATTTTTAATCGTATATTTTCCATCATCCTGTT
>DAORKJ010000207.1:0-1516 GCA_035439505.1 Chitinophagales bacterium | reverse complement strand
TTTTTGTTTTTTAAAAGAGATAATCCAAGGTAACATTCCTTACTTATACACTTAATCTATTCACCTTGTTTACTTAAACACAAACTAAGCCGTCAAAAAGCATACTTGATTGAAAATCAACGATTTTTACGCCATTTTGACCTAAATAACTTGTCGAATGCGACAAATTGACTGTGCAATTCGTCTCCATAAGCCTTTATGTCTAACGAATATTGGACCTGTATTAACATCTACATATGCTTAATATAAAATACATATGATTAGATTTGCATGGACTTAGTTTTGAACACACACACAATGAAACAAACAACAAGTATTTTGTTGGCGTTAGCTATATGCTTAATGCTGACTGTTGATGCTGCAGGACAAACCCCAAACTGCGCAAACGATTCTTCGGGACTCATCCCGCTGAATGATTTAGGAAGCGGCTATTATATGGGCAAACAAGGAGGTTTATTCCCAAATGGAGCCAATGCCGAAGACCCTACTACCAAACATTATAAAAAAGGGAGAAACATTGCCAAAAACATCAGGGCACTCGACAGTTTAGGTAATATTACCTCTGATGGCGGAGTAGTATTAATGGCTGGTTTTGGTCCCTCTATTCCAGGGCATATGTTGGATCATTTTGTGCCTTTGGTGCGCGATACTTCAGATGAGGAATACCAAACCAATATATGTTTTGATGCCATTAATATGGGCGCCGGAGGCAAAGGATTAGACTATGCGATTGGTGCCGACTCGACCAAATACTGGAATCAGTTACTAAAAAAGATTGAAGATAAAGGATATACTCCTGAGCAATTACAAATCAGCTGGATGTATTTTAATGATAAATACGACAGTTTAAATGAGAGCACTTTTCCTGAAACACCGGAGCGCATTGCTGACGATTTAACTTTTTATATTCATGAAATGTTAGAGCGTTTTCCAAATGTGAAAATAGTATTTATCAGCGGTCGCCATTATGGTGGATTTGCCGATACAACGCTCGAACAATATTCCGCTATTAGTGAGCCATCATCTTACTGGAATAATTTTGCGGTGAAATGGTTAATCGAGCGACAGATAAATGGAAGTCCCGAATTAAAATATTTTGGACCTGCCATGAATACACCATTTATTACGTGGGGACCATATTATTGGTCCGATGGTAATATCCCAAGAGCAACTGATGGTGTGTTATATCAATGCAGTGATTTTAGTGCAACGGATGGCTATCATTGCACAGATTCCACATACGAACGTGATGCACATTATCTGATGGATTTGATTTACAATTCCGAATTTTCAAAATGGTATGTAAAAGATGGGGTAAGTTGGTCCGATTGTGTTCCTTACTTAGATTCTATTCATCGCACACAACCTGATATCATTGATATTAATCCAACCGGTATTACATTATTTCCTAACCCGGCTTCAGAAAACATTAACGTCTACCGCCATAATGCAACAGGTAAATTATATGCAGTTGAAATTTATAATCAACTCGGACAATTGGTTTATCAGGAATCAG
>DAORKJ010000206.1:0-1624 GCA_035439505.1 Chitinophagales bacterium | reverse complement strand
CCTTTTTTGGAAGTATAGGGTTGTATCGTTTTTGCTGTTAAAATTAAATAGTGATGGATTTGGTTTTCAACACTTAACCGACTTTGGGAGACTGCTGCTTCTGATATCCAAAAGCGAATAATTAACGAAAGTGCTGAACCCAAATATTCAACATCTGATTTATCCTTGAATTGGAGAAAACCATTTTTAATGAGATGTGAAATATTGGCGTTAATTGCTGTATTTCTTTTCGATGCGGTTTTTTTGTATTGCGCTTTAATAATTTTGTTTTGCTCCATCAAATGTACAAAGCTGAGCAATAAACATCTATATTGTACATGATTATGAAACACCTGTTTCAGCATGTTCAGAAATGTTAATAATGTAATGTTATCGTATTCAACTACTACTTTCGAGTTGGCTTCATTTAAGCCTTGTGAGATAGCAAATACCAAGTCATCCTTCGTTGGATAATAATAGGTGATATTACTCACACGCATGTTCAGATGGGCGGCTAATTCGCGCATACCGACATATTCTACCCCTTCATTATTGAATAATTCAAGGGCTTTAGTAAAAATTTTTTCTTTTGTGGTCATAAAATTTGGACATTGTCCAAATTTAAGTATATTTGTTCAATAAAATCAATTTTATGCAACACACTTATCCACTTACCATCCAAAACTGTATAGGCGAACAACTCACTTTTACAGGCATAGAAAAAACTGCAAATGGCGACCGCGTTTTGGTAAAAGGCAAATGTAATCCCGGTGCAGGCCCTGCCATGCATGTGCATTTTAAACAAGAAGAATCATTAACAGTAGTATCCGGACAATTAGGGTATCAGGTGTTGGGGCAGGAGCCCAAATTAGCAGGAGTTGGGGAGACTGTTTTGTTTAAACGCGGAACGCCGCATAAATTTTGGGCAGCCGGTAATCAACCAATGGAAATTAGTGGCTGGATAGAACCTGCAAATTCTGTGGTCTATTTTTTATCTGCATTATATGCGGCTCAAAATAAATCCGGTAATGCTCAGCCCGACGCGTTTGACGGAGCGTATTTGATTACAAGATATAAATCAGAATATGATATTGCGGAAGTGCCGGGGTTTGTTAAAAAAGTGATATTCCCAATCACAGTGGCAATCGGCAAATTGCTGGGAAAGTACAAACATTTTAAAGATGCGCCTGTGCCTTTAAAATAAAATGGTTGCATAACGTTTTATGAATTAAACAATTGGTGTTTTGGTTCACCAACCTTGGCTGATGCTTCGCATTGGTTCATAGGTACATTTGCACATTAATAGTTTCACGCGGAAAAAGGGAAAATGGCGGAGTCGACAACAGGCTGTTTAATTAGCACATTAGCACATTATCAAATCAGCACATTAAATAGTCTCGCGCAAAGCTGCAAAGGTTAAGTTTTATATGATTGGTTATTTCAAGCGCGCTAAGTCGTTAAACCAGGTTCACCCACCTCGGCGGACGTTTCGCGCATTGGTACATCGGTACATTGGTACATTTGCACATTTATTAGTTTCACGCGGAAAAAGGGAAAATGTCGGAGCTGAGAACCGGCTGTTTAATTAGCACATTAGCACATAATCAAATCAGCATATTAATAAGTCTCGCGTAAAGCTTATAAA
>DAORKJ010000205.1:0-1795 GCA_035439505.1 Chitinophagales bacterium | reverse complement strand
TAACCCACCGCAATTGGCAGCGGTTTGTAGGGGCGGATTCAATTCGCCCCTACAAACCACTACCAATTGCTTAATTCCCTAAATTTTAATCTTGCGTAAAACTGTCAGCATTTATATTTTGTAGGGGCGAATTGCATCCGCCCATATAAAATATAAATGATGACAACTACGGAGTGATAAATCGGAGGCAGAAATAAAAATATTTACAACTAATTAATTTCAACTTACATCTCCGGAGTTCGCAGGGTTTTACGTATTGTTTATTTTTTTCGGATGTAAGCAACCATACTCGGACATCAGACGGAAATAATTCTGTTGGTTACAAATTTGTAACATAGCACTATCAATTGCCAATACATTTATCCGCATTTGTTGTTTCGGCAAATCAAATCAGGAGGTTTTCAGTTAATAATTAACCTAATAAATGTTAAAATTTTATGCGCCATTGTGTATTTCAGTTAAATTTATCCTAAACCTTGAATATGAAAAACCCTTCCAAAAAACGACTGACCAGTTATGGTATAACTGCGGCCGGATTTCTGCTTACCCAAAACGTTGCTGAAGCCCAAATAATTTATACTGATGTGGACCCTGATGTGGTAAAAAATTTTGGTGGGTTTACACCAAATTATATTTTGGATATTGATGCAACACCGCCAATTGATTTTTACTTCGGTTTAAATTTTGGCTCCATAGGATGGTTTGGCGATAATATGGTATTTGCCGCACCTTGGTTTTTAGATGACAATAATGGTATTGCCGGGTTAGTATATGATTATGGCGGATGGTTTCCGGTTGGTATGGCAAGTCAACTTTCTAGCGGTGATGAAATTGGATACGGTTTAGATTTTGTCGGATATAACGATATTGCCAGTTCCTCTTATTATGGCCAAATGATATTAGGTATTAATCCGGAATTTGCCGGTCAGGAAAATTTATGGTCGGATGATAATACACCCCATTTTATAGGCTTGCGATTTACGCATGCCGGTGCTATTCATTATGGTTGGGCACGATTATCTGTCGCACCTGGTTTTACCGGTTTTACATTATATGATTATGCCTGGAATGCTGCGCCGGGCGAACCCATTATTGCCGGCGAAACCGGACTTGCTTCGTGCGATACTCCGGAAGCACTGGTTTCAGGTGCCATAACCGCAACTTCTGCTAAGGTTAAATGGTCTGCCATACCGGATGCTGCTTTATATGAAATTCAATTTCGAATTGCAGGTGCCGCAACTTGGAATACAGCACCTGTTGATGCACCGAAATCGTTTCGCAAATTAAGCGGACTTGATTGTGGTTCAACATACGAATGGCAAGTGCGCGCAATTTGCACCGACGGTGGCGCATCTGCCTATTCTGACGTGCTATCGTTCACAACATTAAGTTGCAAAGAAGCATCTGAAACATCATTTGAACAACCTCCAATTATTTATGCATCTGGTAAAGATATTTATATTGATTTTGAAGCATTAAATGAAAACGCTACTATTCAAATATTCGATTTAAATGGAAAATTATTATCGGAAGAAATAAGCACTGAAATAAATACAGTTATTCGCACCAACTTGCCGGCAGGTATTTACCTCACGCGTATTTTTATAAATGAAGAAATGTTTACAGAAAAAATTGTGTTGAAATAATTGTTTACACTAATTTATTATCATATGCCCGAAAATTTTTGGGGGTAAGTAACATGCTCGGACATAATTGGGTCCAAAATTATCTCCGAATAATCGCAGGGTTTTACGGATTGTTTATTTTTTTTCGGGTGTAAGCACCCAGCTCGGAC
>DAORKJ010000204.1:0-1798 GCA_035439505.1 Chitinophagales bacterium | reverse complement strand
AGCTTCCCAACCGGCTATCCATTCCGGCAGGGGCTTTATCCTCGGCTCGTAATCCTAAATCTCCAAATCCCTCAATCTTCAATTCACAAATTTTTCCTCCCCCCCTGGCCTCCATCCCGATAGCTATCGTGGATCCGGGCTAAACTGTACAGCATGAGGTTCTCATGTAATTTTATGTTGTGGTTTATTACCATTAACGTCCTAGCAGGGTACTTTCACCTGAATAAAATAAACAATCAGTAAAACCCTGCGAACATCTGGGATGTAAATTGAAATAATTTGTATTAAATATTTTTACTGCCGGTATCAATGTTTCGCTCTGTAGTTGTCATCATTTATATTTTATATGGGCGGATGCAATTCGCCCCTACAAAATATAAATGCTGACAGTTTTTCGCAAGATTAAAAATTTATGGAATTAAGCAAATGGTAGTGGTTTGTAGGGGTGAATTGCATCCGCCCATACAAACCACTACCATTTGCGGTGGGTTAGGATAAATCCTATTATATTTATGTCCGAGTGGTAAATGGGCATTTATACCAAGTGCATGAAAGCTTTTCAAAGCAATAAACTATCCGTAAAAGATTATCTTAGCAATAGTTTCAAATAAAACATTTAGTGAAATTATGAAGAACAATAAACATATGTCATATTTCGAATATTCGCTATTGGCTAGTACGTTTATTCTTATGTCTCGGCAAGTTAATGGCCAAGTTGTATATTATGATGTAATACCGGATATTTATATAAGTAATTTTCCAGGTGAAAATTTCGATTTAGATAATAATGGAAGTGACGACTTTTTTATAATTGCAGAAAAACTTAGCGATTATAATTCTTCAGATATAATATGTTATTCAAGTTTAATATTTGAAGTTGGAAACTACAACTCGAATAATCATATAATTGGTTTATTCAATCCGTACGAAAAAGATTTTTGCTTACCGCTGACTACAAACTATCATATTAACAGTGAAGCAATATTAGATGGTGATATTATTCAATATATGACCATAAAACAACGCGTAGTCGATTGTTTTTCCTATACACCCGAAGGTGATTGGCATTATTTTGATCTTGCCGGCTGGCAGGAGAGCGCTACCGAAGATAAATTTATTGGTGTCCGTTTTGATTCAGGAATAGAAGAATGTTTATACTATGGTTGGATACGTTGTGTTTTTAACGAATCAATGGATACTTTAACGGTAAAAGATTATGCTTATAATTCAGTTTGCAATGAAGGGTTGTTTGCGGGTTCACTTATTAGCAGTGTTCAACAATTACAAGCCTTTGAGTTTAATGCGCTGGTTCAACAAAATCAGCTTTTTTTAACAATCCCAATTAAGGTTTTAGGTGCGAGATTAACTATCTACAACAGCGTTGGGCAGGATGTTTTTTCCAAAAGTATAAATTCTGAAACGGAGGTGTTTGACATCTCTACATTAGCAGGCGGCATTTATTGTGCAGTGTTAACATATGATGGAAAACAATCCGGCAAATTAATTTATAAGAAATAATTTTATATTGAAGTAAGAACCTTGCTCGGCCAGGACTGTGTTTTTTTTTAATCAGTTTAATTTATCACTCCGTAGTTGTCATCATTTATATTTTATATGGGCGGATTCAATTCGCCCCTAAAAAATATAAATGCTGACAGTTTTTCGCAAGATTAAAAATTTATGGAATTAAGCAATTGGTAGTGGTTTGTAGAGGCGAATTGCATCCGCCCCTACAAACCGCTACCAATTGCGGTGGGTTATGATAAATCTTATTAAATTAACGTCCGAGCTGGGTGCT
>DAORKJ010000203.1:0-1861 GCA_035439505.1 Chitinophagales bacterium | reverse complement strand
TAATTCAAATTGCGTGCCAGTCGTGGGAATGGCCACTGGGATAATGATTTCGGAATGTAATGGCAAATTTGGAAATTGAAGATTGGGGGATTTTGGGTTTTCGTCCATGAAATACTTGCATTAGTATTTGTGTAAAACAAAAAAGCAGAAGCAACCATTCAGGCTACCTCTGCTATCCCCATGAAAACACACACAATTATACTATATGCAAACGGTGTGCCAAATAAAATTAATGCAGGAAAAGTACTTTAGTAGTGCAAATTTTGCAGAAAGTGACTTTGATTCACGGTAATTATTAAAAAAAGAGGTGGAATTTTGAATTTTTCCGTAAGCCTAAATTTATATGTATTTCACATACAATTGATTAAGTCCTGTCATATTGAAAAGTCATTGAGGAACAACGAGTATTATCTACCTTTTAACAGGCTAATCCGACATAACTAAAAATATTTAACCGGGATGGAGCGGATTCGTTTTGCTAATTATTAATAATGAAGGGGAAATCTCCTCCTAAACATATAGATAAATTAGTAAAATTTTCGGAAAAATGGGTAATTGAGGAAATAGCAATAGAGCACATTAAGCCAACAAAAAAGCAGAGTGCACGGAAGGACTCCGATTCCTCTGCTATCCCCATGAAAACACAAATCTTTATATGAGAACGGCTAAGCCGATATCAAATTTTCATTTTAAAAAAGAACTGCTGTAATAGTGTTACAAATGTAATCTACACGCTGCGAATTTTCCAAATTTTTTTCGAAAAAATCAAAAATTTGTCTTTTTATAAGATGGTATAGAATGTGTAACTTTGAAGTAATAATAACAATGATGTTTAAAGCAAAGTTTACCGTGGTATATGCCACCATGTTTTGTCTGTTAGGAATCTCATTCCTCAATTTTAAAAGTGTTGCGCCAGTTGAGGATTACCAACCTGATGCTTATGTGTACGAAGTATTGCGCGATTTAGGTGCAACATTACCGGCCTATTATCCCGAAAAATTGAATCCTGAAGACGTTCAACGAGGTAAGGATATCGTGTTTTTTGGTCGTACAAAAAACCCAAAAGGAGGGAAGTCCGCCTACATAAGTTTATACTACATGTGCACCAATTGCCACAATACAGTAATGGAGGATCCCAATCTGGCAAACAACAGCGACCCGGAAGCAAGATTAGACTTTGCGATTAAAAACAATATTCCGTTTTTACAGGGCACTACCTTTTATGGTATTGCAAATCGCGAAACATGGTATAACGACGACTATTATAAAAAGTATGGGGATTTAGTGAAACCGGCTAATCATGATTTACGCCAAGCGATTCAACTTTGTGGTAAAGAATGTTCAAAAGGTCGTTACCTGGAAGAATGGGAAGAAACTGCCGTGCTTGCTTATTATTTATCAATTAGTTATCGCTTACAAGATATTTTAACTACTGAACAAATTGCAGAACTCAACAGCAAAAAAAGGAATGCATCACAACATCCTGAATTAATTAAATGGATTAAAAGTTTTTATGCATTAAAATCACCTGCTGCTTTTGTTGAACCACCTTACGACCAGGGAAATAGTTTACCTGTTGGTGATCCTGCAAGAGGTAAAGCAATATATGAGTTGAGTTGCCAAACTTGTCACAAAGCGTATGGCTGCAGCGATAATGTTTTTGATAATTCCTCTTTTACATTCAAAAAATTTAATCGCGATTTCGACAAAGATTATTGGTGGTTATTTAAATCGGTTCGTCACGGATATTATGGTTATCCTGGTCATGACCCATATATGCCACATTACACTGCAGAACGTATGAGCGATAAACAGGTAATGGATTTAAAGGCGTATTTCCAGCAACAAGCCGGTAGCTGAT
>DAORKJ010000202.1:0-1889 GCA_035439505.1 Chitinophagales bacterium | reverse complement strand
TTCATACACATTCTCACCTCATCTATCGATGCCTCATCAGTCTGTTTACCCAGTTCCTGAATGCGCGCATCCACATCGTGTTTCATTTTAATAATCTTTTTCAACTTCAACAACGAAATCGACTTCACAATATCCTTCCGCACCAAAAATTGTTTTTCCGTAATTGGCACATCATGCATTTTAATCCAGTTATCGCTAATCTCGTAAGGCGATTGTAATAAATCAATACACAACGATTTTATTTCTTCATCATCGTGATTAATAAAAAATACCTGCGGTAAAAACTCATTATGCTCGTAATACGTTCTGTATTCATCTACTACCTTACGATAAATAACATTTTCAAATTCCACATCCGTTAAGTTGCGTAAAATACGCGCAATCGCATTTTCCCCATCAATTTCAAAATTGCTATTCTCCAATAACAAACGAATAATATCCCTTTCCTGTGCTTCATCCAAATGAAAAGTAAACGAAGGTTGTTCCTTCGCCACCGGCATTATTTCGGTATGTTCAACAGAAGCTTTATCGTTTGTAGATAATTTATCAAAAGCCCCTTTGCGCAGAATTTTATTTGTTTCAGAAATTAATAATTGTTCTTCAACATTTAAATTGCGCGCTGTTTGTTTTAAGTAGAGACTACGTGTAATCCCATCCGGAATTTTGGCAATACTCTGCACAATATCTTTAATAATTCCCGCAACCTTAACAGGATCACCTTTTGCATTTTCAAGATATAAATCCGTTTTTAAATGGATGAGGTCTTTTTTATTATCCTCAATATATTTTCTAAAACCGTCCGCCCCTAATTTTTGCACATAAGTATCCGGGTCATCATCAGCAGGAAGCAGCACCACCTTAACGTTCATACCCTCTTCCAATGCAATTTCCAATCCGCGCAAAGCCGCTTTCACACCCGCGCTATCACCATCATATAAAATCGTTAAATTCGGTGTATAACGTTTAATCAACCGCACCTGATCTTGCGTTAGCGAAGTCCCCGACGATGCCACCACATTTTCAATTCCGCTTTGCGACAACGAAATCACATCCATATAACCCTCAACCAGATAACATTCTTCCAATTGCGTAATCGCTTTCCGCGCTTGAAAAATCCCAAAAACGATTTTACTTTTTAAATAAATATCCGTCTCCGGCGAGTTAATATATTTCGGAATTTTTTTGTCCGCACTTAAAGTCCTGCCACCAAAACCCAACACTTTTCCCGTGATGCTATGAATAGGAAACATCACCCTGCCGCGGAAAAAATCTTTGCCATATTGCGAAGTCAGCCCAAGCTGTTGCAGCAATTCTAATTTATAACCCGTGTTGGTAGCAATACGTGTAAACGTCTCCCCATCGCCGGGACAAAATCCCAATTTAAATTTTTCGATAGTATCGCTGCGCAGTCCCCGTTCCGTAAAATAGCTCAGACCTATACTTTTGCCTTCCTCATCGTTATGCAGATAATCGTAAAAATATTGCTGCGCAAAAGCATTGATAATATAGAGGCTCTCCCTGCGATTTTCCTCCTGAATTTCCTCATTCGTCCTTTGCTTTTCCTCAACCTCGATATGATATTTATTCGCCAGATAAATCAGCGCCTCACGGTAACTCAGCTGCTCATGCTCCATCACAAATCCGACAGAATTACCGGATTTCCCGCACCCAAAACACTTATAAATCCCCTTAGGCACCGAAACCGTAAACGAAGGCGTCTTCTCATTATGGAAAGGGCACTTCCCAATCAAATTCACCCCCCGGCGCTTCAAATTCACAAAATCCCCCACCACCTCCTCAATCCTGGAAGCATCCATAATCCGCCCAATCGTTTCCTTCGATATCACCCCCCAAAGTTAACAGATTTACCCCATTGCACCACGCCACCC
>DAORKJ010000201.1:0-2139 GCA_035439505.1 Chitinophagales bacterium | reverse complement strand
AAGCTGCAAAACTGGAACCGGGCACTTACCGCAGTATTATGGGTAACGAAGCCGCTGCTATGGGTTTTGTTGCTGCAAGTAAAAAATGCGGATTGCCTTTGTTTTTAGGTTCTTATCCTATTACTCCGGCTTCTGATATCCTTCATGCCTTGGCATACAACAAAAACTTTGGTGTGCGCACATTCCAGGCTGAAGACGAAATTGCTGCCATCTGCTCATCTATTGGTGCTGCGTTTGGTGGTCACTTGGCATTAACCACTACCTCCGGTCCCGGTGTTGCACTGAAAGGTGAAGCGATGGGTCTTGCGGTGATGCTGGAAATGCCTTTGGTGGTTGTAAATATTCAGCGCGCCGGTCCTTCAACCGGTATGCCAACGAAAACAGAACAGGCCGATTTGTTACAGGCATTATACGGTCGTAACGGTGAATGTCCTATGCCGGTTATTGCAGCTGCTCGTCCGAGCGATGCATTTGATGTGGCATTTGAATCGTGCCGCATTGCCTTACAACACATGACTCCGGTTATGATGTTGAGCGATGGTTATATTGCCAATGGTGCTGAACCTTGGAAATTCCCGAAATCGGCAGACCTTCCTGAAATTAAAGTGGAATTTGCTAAACCAATTGAAGATGGTGCAACCTACTTACCATATAAACGCGACGAAAAACTGAGTCGCCCTTGGGCAATTCCGGGCACGAAAGGTTTGGAACATCGAATTGGTGGTTTGGAAAAAGCAAATGAAACCGGTAACATTTCTTACGATGCCGATAACCATGAATTTATGGTGAAATTGCGCGAAGAAAAAGTGGAACGTATTGCTGATTATATTCCATTACAAACTATTGAAAGTGGTCCTTCGAAAGGAAAAGTTTTAGTTGTTGGATGGGGTTCAACTTATGGCTCAATTCAAAGTGCAGTTAACCATTTATTAGCCGATGGTTATGAAGTGGCTCACGCACATATTCGTTACCTGAAACCTTTCCCTAAAAATTTAGGTGAAATTTTATTCAGCTACGATAAAGTGCTCGTTCCTGAAATTAATAACGGACAATTAGTGAAGGTATTAAGAGATAAATATATGATACCTGCAATTCCTTATAATAAAATTAAAGGAACGCCAATTACGAGCGGGGAGTTGATTGAGGCTATAATGCAATTAATGTGATGATGTGCTGATGTGTTAATGTGCTGATTTAACAGCCGGGTTCGAAGTGGTTATGAAATGTAGCGGTTTAAAAGGCATTAAAATAGCAGCAGCAAATTGATTAAAAAAATTAAATTAAAAATATTCACTTCGGTGAATGGAAAAAAATAAAAAAATATTATGAGCGAAACGATTCAATTAACGGCGAAAGATTTTGCGACTGACCAGGAAGTTAGATGGTGTCCCGGTTGCGGTGATTATTCTATTTTGAAACAAGTGCATACTGTACTTCCACAATTAGGTATTCCACGTGAGAATATTGTGGTGGTTTCAGGTATCGGTTGTTCTTCGCGTTTTCCTTATTATACCAATACATTTGGTATGCATAGTATTCACGGTCGTGCAACTGCCATTGCATCAGGTTTAAAAGCTGCACGCCCTGATTTAAGTGTGTGGATTGTTACCGGAGATGGTGACGGTTTATCAATTGGTGGTAACCACATGATTCACTTATTGCGCAGAAATTTTGATGTGAATGTATTATTATTCAACAACGAAATTTATGGTTTAACAAAAGGACAATATTCACCAACATCACCTTTAGGAAAAGTTGCGAAATCAACTCCAATGGGTTCTATTGACCATCCATTTAATCCTGCTGCTTTAGCATTAGGTGCCGACGCAACTTTTGTTGCCAGAAGTATGGATCGCGACCCTGCTCATTTACAGGAATGTTTAATTCGTGCAAATGCACATAAGGGCACTTCGTTTTTAGAAATATATCAAAATTGTAACATCTTTAATGATGGTGCATTTGAAGTATTTACTGAAAAAGCCAACAAAAAAACTAACGATTTATTTGTTCGTCATGGTCAGCCATTAGTATTTGGCGAATCAGATAACTGGGGTATTAAATTAGATGGATTTACTCCTGTAGCTGTTGATTTAAATGCGGGTTATACCAAAGATGATTTGTGGGTGCACGATGAAACGG
>DAORKJ010000200.1:0-2161 GCA_035439505.1 Chitinophagales bacterium | reverse complement strand
AGAAAAAAATCCGCGAAAATCCGTGTCATCTGCGCCCCGCCCCGCGGGGTCCGCGTTCCTTTTTAATTATTTGAATCGTGGATGGAATTGAATCAAAGTGGCTCTCAGGAATTCGCGGTCGATGTGGGTGTAGATTTCGGTGGTAGTGATGGATTCGTGGCCGAGCATTTCCTGGACGGCCCGGAGGTCGGCACCGCCTTCGATGAGGTGGGTGGCGAAGGAGTGGCGGAAGGTATGAGGGGAGATGGATTTTTTGATGCCGGCTTTTTCGGCGAGTTGTTTGATGAGCATGAAGATATAAACCCTGGAAAGTGCTCTGCCATTGCGATTTAAAAATAGGTGGTCCTCAAACCCTTTTTGAACCGCTATATGACTTCTCACCAATTCCTTATAAATCTTGATATAATTTATCGCACTATCCCCTATTGGCACCAAACGTTCTTTGTTGCCTTTGCCTTTTACTTTCACAAAACCATCATCCATAAACATATCGCTAATACGGAGACCGGTCAGCTCACTGACACGCAGTCCGCAACTGTATAAGGTCTCAAAAATGGCTTTATTACGTTGCCCTTCCGGTGTACTGAGGTCAATAGCGGCTATAATACTGCTTATTTCGTCATAAGAAAGGGTATCAGGCAATTTTCTACGCAGTTTGGGCAAGTCCAGCAGCTGACTGGGATCGTTGTCTATAAGGTCTTCCATGAGCAAAAACTTGTAAAACGCCCTTACACCGCTGATAATCCTGGCCTGGGACCTGTCGTTCATGTTTATTTCGTGGAGGTGGATGAGAAAACCTTCCAGGTGTTCGCGATTTACGTTTTCGGGACTGGTATTCGGGTAGTTTTTTTCCAGGAAGCTATCCAGCTTGCCAATATCACGCAGGTAGGCTTCTACCGAATTACCGGACAGGGACTTTTCGAGTTGGAGGTAGTTTTTAAATTCCTTGATGGATGCGGACCAGTTCACGGTGAAAAGATAGATGCATTTTAATCAACGCTTTTAAGTATTATGCTATTACCAATTGTGAATAATCGTAAATTTGTCCACTAATGAAAATCATCATCATCAACGGACCTAATCTCAATTTATTAGGATTGCGCGAGCCGGAAATTTACGGAAGCGAAACTTTTGAAAACTATTTTCAAAAATTACAATTGCGTTTCCCTAATGTTGAATTGGCCTATTTCCAAAGTAATGTTGAAGGTATTTTAATTGATAAATTGCATGAAGTGGGATTTAGTTATGATGGTATTATTATCAACGCCGGTGGTTATTCCCATACTTCTATCGCTATTGCTGATGCAATTAGTTCGATTAAAACGCCTGTTGTTGAAGTGCATATTTCAAATACTTTTGCCCGCGAAGCTTTTCGACATAATGATGTATTGACGGCAAAATGTAAGGGTTTAATTGTTGGATTGGGTTTGGAAGGGTATGCGCTTGCGATACAATATTTTTTGAAGCACTGATTCGGATGAGGGATGAGTGATGAGTGATCCGCTGAAGCGGACATGAGTGATGAGGGATGACTGCTAAATATTTCGTGTAGTATTACTCGATTTCAATTTTGGGATAATGTTGTTAGATGATTTTTTTCTTCTAAAAATGTTAATTATTCTTACCTTATATAGCTTTTTAACAGCCGAAACCACGGAGTTCTCAGAGAAACAGCCCACAGAGAAAATACAGAAGGATTTATCGAATGATTTTTATTTTATTTTTAATGAGTATCCATAGCGATTAATTCGAATTTACGAATAAATTCTCCGTGAACTTTGTGTGTATTTTCTCCGTGTCCCGATAGCTATCGGGATTGTGGTTTCGGCTGTTTAAAAAAATAAATGCAAGTAATTTGGTATTTAACTCAATCACTTATGATGTTTCACTTTTTGCCCATTTTTTTCTCCGGTCGGGAGACCGGGGTGGCGTCTGGAGTCAAAGACTCCACGACAACGTTGTCTGCGACAACTTGGGTTAATTAGCACATTAGCACATAAACACATCAGCACATTTAAATCCCTCATCACTCATTAGGCAGTTCGTTGAAGCGGCTGCGTTTGCGGATGAAAAACTGCCATACATTGCTGCCTGAAAAATAACCTGAAAATGTTAATTATTCTTACCTTATATAGCTTTTTAACAGCCGAAACCACGGAGT
>DAORKJ010000199.1:0-2365 GCA_035439505.1 Chitinophagales bacterium | reverse complement strand
CTTTAATATCCGGCTGATGTTTTAAGGTAACAGTTGTTGTACCTGTGCTGGCATCGGTAGTTGCAGCCATGGCATGTAATCCGATAGGATCGCCATTTGCATCTTCATCATCATAGCTGATAAATAAATTCAATCCACCTGATGTAACATAAAATAATTGATGATCAACACCTTCTTCTTCTACCTCTGTAGTAATATCATCCGCAGGACTTACACTTTCATTCAACAGTGAAACTGTTATATGATAACTTGAGTTGTCGTCTAAACGAATAGTATCAAAGTCTACAGGTTCACTACCTCCGGGTCCATCAGTATCGCGGAATTCAAATGTGCGCACTTCACCTGAAATGGTATTTTCAAATTCCAAAATTAAAGTGGTAATTAATTCTTCTTCATTTTGCACATCCGGAATTTCTTCCTCTTTGCAGCTTGAAAATAAAAACATCTGAAGGCTTAACAAGCCTAATACACTAAATAAAATAGTTTGCTTTTTCATATTCATTAATTTTTTTTTAAATTGTGAATGGAATTTTAATTCTTAAAGTAATATTCCTGCCAAGGTCATCGGCAAAATATCGGAAACGATTTAAATAATCGCGGTATGCTACATTAAATAAATTTTCTGCTTCAATGCTCCAGGAAAAGGTATGTTGTTTACAAATAATATCACTGCCAATCGATACACTTGTTAACGTATACGCCTCAGGAGCCGGCAAATAATCAGCTTCAGCATAAGTGCGATTTTGTTTAAATACATGCACAACAGCAACACCTGCATCTAAATTTTCGATTTTGCCAAAATTTTTAAAAATGTAATGCACTTTACCACTTAATTTATCCGCAGGCATCATTACTACCCAAACATCATTTTCTAAATCGCGGGCACGCAACATCGAAAATTTTGTTTCTACCATAAACGGTTCTGTAATATGATAATGTGCAGTTGCATCAATTCCCAAAATATTGGCATTGGTTTGTTGGTATTCAAATACAGGAAATGCACCTCGTATAGTTAATGCAGGAGGTAATACTGGTTGCAGATATATGAAATTTTGCATATAATTATTATAAGCACCTAGCTCAATATAAGTTTTTGGCGTTTCATATTCAAATCCGGTAATCAATTGATACGACCTTTCTTGTAATAGACCTGGGTAGCCATATTCCAATGCTGCAGCACCGTGATGCAGGCCGTCACTATAAAGTTCATTCATGGCAGGTGCACGCCAAGCAGAACTGAAATTGATGTTAAACGTGGTGTGATTTCTATCGAAATAGGTGCTGCCAATATTCCAGCTTAATGCACTGTACCGATGTTCCGGTGTTTGTAATTCACCTTCATCATAAAAAAACGCTTTTGTCCATTTATAATCATATCGTAAACCTGCTTCAAGCGACCAATCATTTAATTGATAGGTTTCTAATGCATAAATACCACCGGAATAATTTTTGAAATTGGGAATAAATGTACTATAACGCGTAATGTTTTGTTGATTCATGCCGCTTAATCCAACAGAACCGGAGAAATTATTTTTTTTATGATGTTTCCATTCTAATTCTGTGGTAATAGTACCAATTTCAAAATATAAAGAAGGTAAGCCTAATGCTGCAATACTGTCATCAAGCGGAACATGTGTATCATATTCTTTACGAATATTATTTTGCCATGCAGCAGTTAAGTATATATTACCAAATTTATCATTGTGGTAATGCGAAACCGATTTTACTAAATGGTGATTAATTAATTGATTTGGTCGGCCAATATCATAAGTAAAATTACCTGCAATATACGGAGTATCAGATACAAATGCATTTTCTAAATCGGTGAGATTACCAATATGTGATGCAGAAAAAATACCAATGGTATTGTGAAAATAACTATAGTATAATTCAGTTTCAAAATCATTTTTATGATACTTAACTGCAGCCGAACCATTTGCTTCGCGATAGGAAGTATTGGCTAAATAATAATCAGGAGTTTGTGCTGTACCTTCTGCTTTCAGTGTACCTTGTAGTCGCCAAACAAACGGTGAATAATGCGATTGAATGTATGCAGATGCTGCACCACCTTTAGTGTTGGAAAAACCTGCTATTTGAAGTGCACCGCGTGTACCACCAGTGTCAATTAATGGAGCGGGATTTACTAATATCACACCACCCATTGCATCGCTTCCGTATTTAACACCTGCTGCACCTTTTATTACCGTAATATTATCTGCAATAAAAGGGTCTATTTCCGGACCATGTTCGTTGCCCCATTGTTGCCCTTCCTGGCGAACACCATTATTCATGATTAAAATTCTATTACTATGTAAACCATGAATTACCGGTTTTGAAATACTGTTTCCTGTTTGAATGGTATTTA
>DAORKJ010000198.1:0-2439 GCA_035439505.1 Chitinophagales bacterium | reverse complement strand
GGACCGGCAGATAATTATGCAGGTGGCAGATGCGAATTTGATGTTACTTGGGATGATGTTTTTAAAACTTATGTGTCTGCACCTATTTCCTACATTTGGAGCACCGGTGCAACTTCTTCGGCAATTATAGTGAATGAGCCCGGAACGTATACTGTAAATATCAACGCAGGCCCCGGATGTTCAGCAACTGATGCTGTAGATGTTGTAATTACTGAAGTAAATACAAATGTTACTGTAACTGATTTTATAATATTAACAGCAGAAGCTACAGATGCTACCTATCAATGGATAAATTGTTACGATAATGAAATTATTGAAGATGCAACCAGTCAAACGTATTTTCCTGATGAAAATGGTGAATTTGCCGTTATTGTAACACAAAATGGTTGTACCGATACATCTGAATGTATTTATATACAAATTGAATCTGTTTTAACATCAAATTTTGGTGATTTTAAAGTTGTTCCAAACCCCGCTACTAATAATATCCAATTCCAATTTGATGCAGGAATAAATCTCTTATCCATAGTTACTTTCGATATTCAGGGAAATGTAATTCAGATTCCTTTTAATAATGATTATCAGGCCAACATTCAAACATTAGCCCCAGGTTTATATTTTAGTAAAATAAACTTGCCCAATGAATCATTTATAATTAAATGGGTGAAAAATTAATTTTGCTATAAACAGCTGTGAATTTATTATAGTAAATACATCAACCAAGTTGTTTACGATTTAACAACAAAACACTATTTGCAATTTCATTTGTATCATTACTTTATTCTGGACCCATTCTACACCAAATTATTGCATAAAAAATAAAGTCCACAAAAAGTGTTCAGTACCTTTTGTGGACTTTGTGTGTTCACTTTGAGCGCTCTGTGGTTTCGGCTGTTAACACCATTAATCACATAACCCAAACCTATTAACTGAAATACAATTTATTTACTATTCTTCATATAGTTTTTCACATATTTATTTTTCTCTTTTGCAGGCAATAAATCATAATTCACAACTTTGCCATCTACATATAAAAAGTCATCACCCTTTCTTACCGGTGGTTTAGTTTTTACGCCAAATCCTCCAACAAAAACAGAGTAAAAGAATAATGCACCGCCACCTATTTGAGTCATGGTGCCCAATAAATCTGTAGTTTGCCATTCCTGCATCACTTTGCCATTTTTGATATTACGCATAAAAATGCCATCCACTTGAATAAGTTTTTTATTAGCAGGTGCTCCCATAAATTTGCCGGTATTCACCACATTTGAAGTAAATTGGATAGAAGCAAATTCACCATCAACAATCGATTTAGTTAAGGTCATTTCAAAATCAGAAAATGCTGCACGCATGTCTTGCATAAATCCGATGTATTGGTCCTTAGTAAATACATAACCATCGCCGGTGTAGGTAAAATTGTCGTCTAATAATTCGTCCAATTTTGCCCAATTCCCTTCGAGGATAGATTGTGATACAGCGACTGCCGTAGCAAGTGTCGCTTCATCTGCAGCGCTGTGCTGTGCTGATGGCATTGGGCTTACTATTAGTTTCGCCGGCTGTTGCCCAAACAATTTTGTTGTTGTTGTCATAAGTAAAAGCATTAATGTAATTGAAGTTATTTTTTTCATGTCGTTATTTTGAACAGCAAAGGTGAACGTCTTTTTCCCTGCACACAATAGACTTACCAAAAAGGAAGTGCTGTTGTTTTGGGTAGTGCCAATATTGTATTTACATTTGTGGCATGGAGACATATAAACTTAACGGCACATTTTTTTACTGCCCGGTAGACCTCACATTAAGTGTTATTGGAGGTCGTTGGCAAGGCCTTATTATCTGGAATTTACGCGATGAACCAAAACGATTTAATGAGTTGAAAAAAATATTAGTGGTAATCAACGACAAAATGTTATCCCAAACATTAAAAACCTTAGTAGAGCAAGGTGTAGTAAGTCGTATGGATTATAAATCAACACCACCAAAAGTGGAATATGCACTTACGGAAACCGGGAAAGCATTACTATCCATTTTTAAACAAATGGAAATCTGGGGCCAAACAATCAATAATCAGCAGCTGCAAATGGCGGAATAAATACTACTCATGCAAATTAATTTCTGCGAAATAGTTTTTTACGTTGCCGACCAAAATCGGAGTCGTGATTTTTATGCAGCATTATTGCAGCAGGAGCCTATACTTGATGTGCCGGGCATGTGTGAATTTCAATTAATGCCAAACTTGAAATTAGGATTAATGCCTGAAAATGGTATTGCAAAAATATTATTGCCAGTTACCGTACACCCGAACACAGGAAACGGAATCCCACGCAATGAATTGTATATAATTGTTGAAGATGTAAATACCGTATTTAACAATGCAATAGCTAACGGAGCAATTTTAGTAAGCCCTATTCAAAAAAGAGATTGGGGCGATACAGTAGGTTA
>DAORKJ010000197.1:0-2483 GCA_035439505.1 Chitinophagales bacterium | reverse complement strand
TATTATCACCTCAAACATTGACATAAGTCACCCCGACCAGCATACATTTTCGGTGAAATTTGCAGTAAATAAAAATTATTATGCCAATTTATCAGCAATTAGGTAAAATACCGGATAAACGTCATATTGTTTTCCGCGATAGCGAAGGAAAATTATATAATGAGGAATTAGTGGGCACCCAGGGCTTCAGCAGTTTGTCGTCGCTGGTGTATCATATTTATCCTCCAACCAGAGTTATTAAAACCGAAAAACCATATTCGGTAGCACCAAAAATTGCTATCGAAAACAATATGCGCATGCTGAGTTTCAGTGGTTTTGATATTCCTCAGGAGGCCGATTATATTGAAAGCAGAAAAGTATTGTTTGTAAACAACGATTTACATATTGGTTTGGCTGCGCCAACATCAACACCGGATTATTTTTTCAAAAATGCCGATGCCGATGAACTCATATTTGTCCATAAAGGTTCAGGAACTTTAACTACCATGTTTGGTGATATCGATTTTGAAGCGCACGACTATCTGGTAATTCCAAGAGGTACGATTTATAAAATTGAATTTGATACTGATGACAATCGCTTTTTGTTTATCGAATCGTTTAGTCCGGTAGTTACCCCGCGCCGCTATAGAAATGAATTCGGACAATTATTGGAACATTCACCATTTTGTGAACGCGATATTAAACGCCCTGTCGAATTAAAAACCTATGATGTGGAAGGTGAATTTCCAATCATGATTAAAAAACGCGGAGAAATTTTTCCGTACACTTATGCCAACCATCCGTTCGATGTAGTTGGTTGGGATGGTTACCATTATCCTTATGCATTTAATATTCACAATTTTGAACCAATTACAGGTCGCATTCACATGCCTCCGCCAATTCATCAAAATTTTGAAGGCAACAATTTTGTAGTATGTTCATTTGTGCCAAGGTTATACGATTATCATCCACAGGCAATTCCTGCGCCTTATCATCATAGCAATATCGATAGCGATGAAATATTATATTATGTGGAAGGTAATTTCATGAGCAGAAATAATATTAAACCAGGTCAGCTCACCTTACATCCAGCTGGTATTCCGCACGGACCACATCCGGGCGCTATTGAACGCAGCATTGGTCAAAAAGAAACACATGAACTGGCAGTTATGATAGATCCGTTTAAACCCGTAATGATTACTCAGGCTGCAGTTGAATATGAAGTAGATGAATATTATTTATCCTGGATTAAAAACAATGGCGTAAATCAAAACGTAGTAACGAATTAAATTATATCACCAATAAATTTATCACAATGGATACTTTATTAGTAGAAAAACAAACAACAAAAATTCAGGAGGATTTTCTTCCTTTAAATGGTACCGATTTTATCGAATTATATGTTGGTAATGCAAAACAATCAGCACATTTTTATAAAACGGCATTTGGATTTCAATCACTCGCGTATTCCGGATTAGAAACAGGTAATCGCGAATGTGCTTCTTACGTATTACGTCAGGGCAAAATCACCTTGATTTTAACTACACCTTATAACAGCAGTTCACCGGTAGCCGAACATATTAAAAATCATGGTGATGGTGTAAAAGTAATTGCCTTTACCGTTGATGATGCGGAATATTCATTTGCACAAACTACCGAACGTGGGGCAGAACCATTTTTATTCCCAACCGTAAAATCAGATGCCGATGGCGAAATTAAAATTGCCGGTATTAAAACGTATGGGGAAGTAATTCACTTATTTGTTGAACGCAAAAATTACAATGGTGTATTTCTTCCAGGCTTTACTAAATGGGAAAGCGAATACAATCCAACACCAATTGGATTAGAATATGTTGACCATTGTGTTGGCAATGTTGGTTTAGGCAGAATGAATGTATGGGCGAAATTTTATGAAGAAGTATTAGGCTTTAAAAACCTGATTACATTCGACGATAAAGATATTTCTACCGAATACACTGCTTTAATGAGTAAAGTAATGGCAAATGGCAATATGCGGATTAAATTCCCAATAAATGAACCTGCCATTGGTAAAAAGAAATCGCAAGTAGAAGAATACCTCGATTTTTACGAAGGCGAAGGTTGTCAGCACATTGCCGTTGCTACCGACGATATTATTTTTACCGTAAGCGAATTACGCAAACGTGGTGTTGAATTTTTATATGTTCCCGGCACCTATTACGATACTGTTACCGAACGCGTGGGAACAATTAATGAAGATTTACAAACCTTAAAAGGTTTAGGTATTATGGTTGACCGCGATGAGGATGGCTATTTATTACAAATATTTACTAAACCGGTTGAAGACCGACCAACAATGTTTTTCGAAATAATTGAACGTTGTGGCGCCAAATCGTTTGGTAAAGGAAACTTCCAGGCTTTGTTTGAAAGTATTGAAGAAGAACAACGCAAACGCGGAACTTTATAAATTAGTCTAGTTCAATTAACATTTGATTTTGAGCCCCGGGAAACCGGGGTTTTTTATT
>DAORKJ010000196.1:0-2598 GCA_035439505.1 Chitinophagales bacterium | reverse complement strand
CAGATGTTGTTTTGTTAGGTGGTGAAGATACTATATCGATTGAAGCAGGAATTGCATCAACCTATACACATGCAAATTCAATTTTCACTTTATCTGATGTTTATCCCGAAGAAAATACTACGGGCTATATTATCATGAAACTCATTTCTGATGACCCCTTCATAAATGAATATGAAGATACCGTAATTATTGTCCATGTAAATGATAATGATATTGCCGATATTTTTCAAACAGGCAATCCAACAACAAAATTCACTGAAGGACTCGATGCGTTTACAACAGCATTTCGACCATTAACAGGATTTTATAATGATATCACCATTACCGCAATTCCGGATATGGAACTTGACCTGGGCGCCGGAGCAGGTGTACCCGTGGTAAGTGTATTTCCTGCATCTGATATAATTCCATCTGATATAACCCTTGAAGGTTTCCCTGTTGAAGATTACACATTTGAAGGAATTCATTATGGTTATATTAATTTTATTGTCTCAACAGCGGATGTTTTTTATGACGGCATTTTGATGAATACTATTCAAATTAAAATTGATGATAATTATGATTTATTAAGTGTAGATGATGTAATTGAAAATGCCATTTCCATCTATCCACAATCAGGAAACGGCAACTTTACCATCAACTGGTCACAAGATGCTGATGTGCAGGAAATCATTATTGTAAATGCAATTGGCCAACATATTTGGAATGAACAGATAAACGGCAAGCTAAGTTTGGATGTCAATTTATCTGCACCTCAAGGTGTATATCAAGTTGTTTTGTTGGGTTCAACACATCAATTTTTAAAACAATACCTCCTCATTAAATAACTTCATTTGCAGATTAAAGGGCTTTACTGTTAAAACAGCGCCCATTTATCAAAAGCGGGATTTTACCAGAAAGTCCCGCTTTTTTATGCACAAAAACGATGACTTAAGTTATTTCTTTCCCAAAAATCACTGCCGTATCTTTGCGTCGAAATAACTACTATTTAAGTACTATGAAAGAACAAGGTATAAAAAACCCTACGGCCACACTCAGCAGTATAGGCCTGTATCACAAAGCCACAGCCTACTGGAACCTTACTCCTGCAGAACTTGTAGAACATACCATCAGTCGCGGAATGGGCGTAATTGCCGACAGCGGTGCATTGGTTGTTGATACCGGTAAGTTCAGAGGACGCGCCCCTAAAGACAAATTCACTGTAAAGGACGACAAAACTGCCAATACAGTAGATTGGAACAATTTTAACATCCCGGTTGAACCGGCAGTTTTTGACAAATTGTACCATAAAGTGCTCACTTACCTCAGCGAAAAAGATATTTGGGTGCGCGATAACTATGCTTGCGCTGAACCAAAATACCGCCTCAACATTCGAGTTGTAAATGAATATCCTTGGGGAAATTTATTTTGTGATAACATGTTTCTTCGCCCAACAACAGAAGAAATTGCTACTATGCAGCCCGACTGGTTGATTATTAATGCACCTGGTTTTCAGGCCGACCCTGCTACAGACGGCACTCGTGAAGCCAATTTTGCTATGATTGATTTCACTAAAAAAATCATCCTCATTGGCGGAACAGGTTACACCGGTGAAATGAAAAAAGGTATTTTCACCGTATTAAACTACTGGCTGCCTCAGGAACAAGGGGTTTTGAGCATGCACTGCTCATCTAACGTAGGTAAAGATGGCGATGTTGCTGTGTTCTTTGGTTTATCCGGAACAGGAAAAACTACACTTTCTGCCGACCCTAACCGCCGTTTAATCGGAGATGATGAACACGGCTGGACAGAAGACAGTGTTTTCAACTTTGAAGGTGGCTGTTATGCAAAATGCGTTAATCTGACTAAAGAAAACGAACCGCAGATTTTTAATGCGATAAAATTTGGTGCTATTCTCGAAAACATCGAATTCTATCCAAATACACGTAATGTCGATTTTGCGAATATTACCAAAACGGAAAATACACGCGTGAGTTATCCTATCAATTATATCGATAACATCATGACACCAAGTAAAGGTGGTTTACCAAAAAACATCTTCTTTTTAACATGTGATGCTTTTGGTGTGTTGCCTCCAATCAGTAAACTTTCTCCGGGACAAGCCATGTATCAGTTTTTGAGTGGCTATACCGCTAAAGTTGCCGGAACAGAAGCAGGTGTTACTGAACCTCAGCTTACTTTCTCAACATGTTTTGGTGCACCGTTTTTGCCTTTACATCCAACCAAATATGCTGAAATGTTAGGTGAAAAAATGCGCAAACACAATGTGAATGTTTGGCTCATTAATACCGGCTGGACTGCAGGTCCTTATGGCACTGGTCATAGAATGAAATTATCTTATACCCGCGCTATGATTACTGCAGCCTTAAATGGTGAATTAGATAATGTTACTTTTACCGCACATGACATATTCGGCTTGTTGATGCCAACAACTTGTCCTAATGTTCCTGCAGACATACTCAACCCTCGAAATACCTGGTCCGATAAAACTGCTTACGATCAAAAAGCAAATAATTTGGCCGCACAGTTTGTGAAAAATTTCGAGAAATATGCTGATAAAGCAAATGCAGAAATATTATCCGCTGCGCCTAAAGTGAG
>DAORKJ010000195.1:0-2733 GCA_035439505.1 Chitinophagales bacterium | reverse complement strand
TTTTATTAATAATGAACAATCATGTTGATTAATTCGAATATAGCAACAAATTCTCCGTGAACTTGGTGTGCATTCCCTCAGCGTTCTCCGTGGTTCCGGCTGTTTTAAAAAATGTCAATTTAAGCAAATAGTAAAAGTTTAAAACTTAATTTCTTCTTTTCGATGAACCACTCATCTCTCATCCCTCATCTCTCATCCTCACAAATTCTCCAACCAGAAATTTGTCATTAGGGTGTATAAATGATAACGAGTATTACCACCTGAAACACCATGATTGCGGTCGGGATAAATCATTAAATCAAATTGTTTATTGTTTTTAATTAATGCATTAATCCATTCAGCAGAATTCTGGAAATGCACATTATCATCACCTGTTCCATGAATTAATAAATATTTACCTTGTAATTTATCTGCATACGCCATTGGCGCATTCGCATCAAACCCATTTGGATTTGTTTCCAGGGTGCCCATATATCTTTCTGTATAAATATTGTCATAATATTTCCAGTTAGTCACCGGCGCCACGCTCACTGCAGCTTTAAACACATCAGCGCCTCGTGTAATACACAATCCCGCCATATAACCACCATAACTCCATCCCCATATACCAATTCGATTACCATCAATAAAAGATTGTTTACTCAACCATTTAGCCGCTTCAATCTGATCATCGGTTTCATATTTTCCTAATTGTCCATATGTAGATGTTCTAAAATCACGACCACGCAAACCGGTCCCACGGTTATCGACACATACGGTAATATATCCCTTTTGCGCCATCATTTGATGCCACATCATTTTAAATCCGTCGTACCATTGTTTTGCTTCCTGCGAACCCGGGCCTCCATATACCCGCATAATTACCGGATATTTTTTATTTGGGTCGAAGTCGTAGGGTTTAATCATATACCCATTTAACGATACATCTTCTGCAGTAGTAAAACTAAAAAACTCAGGTGCTTTAATGTGTAAGTTATTAATATCGTCTTGTAATGTTTTATTATCTTCCAACACCCGAACAACCTCACCTTTATTATTACATAACGTAATATAAGCAGGCTGCATAATACTGGTATTCGTATTGATGAAATAAGAAAATCCGGTACTAAAGTTTACAGAGTTGGCTCCAAAACGAGTAGTAAGCTGTTGTTTGTTTTTTCCATCCAACTGTATCGAATACAAATGATTTTCGTAAATCGATGCTTCTGAACTCATGTAATATACCTTCTTATTTTTTTCATCCACACCAACTAAACTGCTTACTTCATAATTGCCGTAAGTAATTTGATTAATCAGTTTGCCTGACATATTGTATAAATACAAATGAAAATTACCATCTTTTTCGCTTTTCCAAATAAATGATTTGTTATCTTTTAAAAAGGTGAGATCATCATTTATTTCGAGATAATATTGAGCTGTTTCCCGGAAAAATGTTTGTGTAGCTCCTGATTCAGGATTCGCCATAAACAATTCCAAATCGTTTTGAAGTCTGTTTAAAGTAAACACCACCAAGCCTTTAGAATCGTTGGTCCATTTAATTCGTGGTATATATTCGTACTGTTTATTGATATTTACTTTTTGCGTAGTTTTTGTATTTAAATTGTAGATGTAAACCTCCACTTTGCTGTTCACCTCCCCTACTTTTGGATATTTAAATGAATAATTTTGTGGATACAGTTTGCCTTTATAGGTAGTCATATCAAACTGCGAAACTTCCGATTCATCAAATTTATAAAATGCAATCATGCTGCCATCGGGGCTCCATTCGAAGGCACGTATTAAAACCAATTCTTCTTCATACACCCAATCGCTGCCGCCGTTAATGATATAGTTCCATTTGCCATCATAAGTAACTTGAACTTCCTCATTGGTAGTTAAGTCCTTATAAAACAAGTTATTATCCACTACATAAGCAATACGATTGCCAGCAGGTGCAAAATTCGCATACATTTGAAATCCTCGTTCTGACAGCCGTGTAGTTTGCGCTGATTTGAAATCGTAAATATAATTTTCATCATACGTGGCGTGACGATAACGCGGTTTAGATTGTGTGGTGAGCAATACTGCCGACTCATCATCATTAAACATATAATTTCTAAAATTAGCAACGGCTCCATGTGTTTGAGTGACATTAAATATTTCCCCCACACGCTCTCCTGTTGCATATGCATATTTTCCTATTCCTGCTCCACCTTCATTGATGGTATAATGTTGTCCATCGTTCATGCTACGGATGTCCGCAATACCCTTGGCATAAAACCGGTTTTTCACCCAAATGTCTTCCAAGGTGATGTCAGATTGCCCAAACACCAAACCCACAGTGCAGCAACAGATCAATAGCAATAATTTTTTCATTCTCGTATTATTTGAAACAAAGTTAACAAATCAGGCAGAAGCAGCCAAAACCACGCAAATTGAACGGAGTAATGTCAACTTAAAGTAATTTGGCCTGCTTACAATTCATTTTTACCAATTGGTGACAACTCAACCTCAAAAAGATTATAATTATGCCAAAAACACGCTATTTATGCTTACCACATTTGAACTGAAAGTATTACAACCAAGTATTCAACCTTGTACTGCCAACCCAACAGAAATGTTAGCCCATAATTTAGGTCAATATTGTTTGCATTGTAATAAAGTTGTACATGAATTAACCCATTTAGATAATACAGCCTTAATTAATTATTTAACGCAACCCGGTAATGAAAATATTTGTGGGAAAATAGATAC
>DAORKJ010000194.1:0-2915 GCA_035439505.1 Chitinophagales bacterium | reverse complement strand
TTACTTCGCGGCCCTCCCGCAATCGCATAATTTTTAGATGATTGTTTTATTTTTTACCTGCACATGAAGTGCCGGGCAATTTAATTATTTGAATGTATGCGAAAGATTTGGGGTTTTATATTTTCTTTTATTTTATTACAAGTTCATGTCGTCGGGCAACAACCGGAATGTAATTTGCAAATTAGCGGCAGGGTGACCGACACAGAACATGACGAATTATTGTCGTTTGCTACCATATATATTTTGGAATTACAAACAAGTGCAGTATGTGATGACAACGCCTTATTTGCCATTGGTCAGTTATGCGCTGGCAATTACACCTTATTAATTTCTCATTTAGGTTGTGCTACCGATACCGTTAATATTCAATTAGAAAAATCGGTCTTTCTGGAGTTTGAATTAAATCATCGTGATTCTTTATTGGAAGCTGTTCAAGTGCATGTTAGTATGGAAACGTATAAAGGAACACTTACCACCGATTATCTGGAAGGTAAAGCTTTAGAATCAATTGCCGGTAAATCGCTGGGTAATGCTTTAAAAGATATGAATGGATTAAATACCATTCAAACAGGAAACAGTATTTCAAAACCGGTAATTCATGGTTTACACAGTAACAGAATTTTAATTATGAATAACGGCGTTCGACAGGAAGGGCAACAATGGGGTAACGAACATGGACCGGAAATAGACCCTTTTATTGCAGATAATATTACAGTAATTAAAGGTGCTGCAGCTGTTAAATATGGTAGCGATGCAATGGGCGGTGTTATTTTAGTTAACCCCGCTCCCTTAGTTGACACAGGCGACACGCGTGGTGCGCTTCAACTTGCCGGTTTTTCCAATACCAAAGGCGGAGCTGCGTCCGCCTACATTCAATCACATTATGCACCATTTGCCTGGCGACTTCAAGGCACTTTAAAAGCAGAAGGTACTGCCCAAACGCCTGATTATTATTTAGCCAATACTGCTTTTCGCGAAGCGAATGGTTCGGCGGCTGTTAAATACCAAAAAAATGATTTTGAAACAGAACTATACTATAGTTACTTTCATAATACCATTGGCATTTTTGCTGCGTCACATATCGGTAATTTAACCGATTTACAAAATGCATTTCTATCTGATACTCCATATATTGCCGGTAATTTTACTTACGACATTGGTAGACCTTACCAATTAATTAATCACCATTTAGTAAAATCGGTTTCCCATTATCACAATGATAAATTTGGTAGTATTTATTTTACTGCGGCGTGGCAAAATAATATCCGTAACGAATATGATACACATGTTCCGCTTGATGACAGTATTGCTGCATTGGACTTGCCATCGTTATACTTTGAAATTGGCACCATAACCACTGATTTAGAATGGAATCATCATAAAAAAAATAATTTTTCCGGTTCTATTGGTTTGAGTGCAATGAATCAACAGAATATTACACGTTACAGTACGTTTATTCCCAATTTTAAAAATTATTCCGGGGGCATTTATGTTTTAGAAACTTATCAGTTAAATAATTGGTCGTTGGAAGCAGGTTTGCGGTACGATTTTAAATGGACGAAAGCTTTTTTTTATGAAGATGGCGAATTGCAAACACCGGAACATGAGTATAGTGCTTTAAGCTGGAATATTGGCAGCACCTATTTCGATAGAAATCATTCTACGTTTAATATTAATTTCAGCACCGCCTGGCGTGCACCTGCTATGAATGAACTATATAGTGATGGATTGCATCATGGTGCTGCAGCATTAGAATATGGTGACCCTGGTTTAATACAGGAAAGGTCATACCAATTGATTACGGGTTTTGAATTCGAGACATCAAAAACCTATATTGAAATTGGCGCCTATAACAACTACATGCAGCATTTTATTTATCTGCAACCGGTATTACCTCCTGCACTGACTATTCGGGGTGCGTTTCCGGTGTTCGAATATCAACAAACGAATGCCAATATTTTTGGCATTGATGCAACCGCGCATTATCATATTACAGAACCTTTTATGGTTGAAACAAAATTTTCGATGTTGCGAGCCCGCGATTTAGAAAATGATGTCTGGGTAGTAATGATGCCTGCTGATAAATTAACGGGCAAATTACATTACATTTTTAATCGTTTTGGCATTATTGACAATTTAGATGCCGGAGTTGCAATAGTGCATGTATTTAAACAAAATCGCACCTACGCGGAAGCCGATTATTTACCAGCTCCTGAAGCTTATACGTTGACTAATATATCAATTGGCAGTGATATTAATTGTAAACATCATGTGCTATCATGGAGCCTGGAAGCAGAAAATTTATTTAATTTAGCGTATCGAGATTATTTAAATCGTTTCCGATATTTTGCCGATGATTTAGGCAGGAATATCACATTAAGAGTAAAAATTCCATTCACAATTTAAAAAATTATTGAATATGAGAAAGCAAACAATTCTATACACAGTGTTAGGCTTATTAAGTCTCCAGCTATTATTATTCTCAAGCTGCAAAGAGGAGGAAACGCCTGATGTGCAAAACGAAGAAGAATTAATTACTACTTTAATATTGGAATTTGAAAATACCATTTCCGGTGAAGTGCGCACTTTTGAATTTCGCGACACTGACGGGCCGGGAGGCAATGAGCCTGTTGATTTTGACACCATCCGTTTAGACGACAATTCAAGTTATCATATAACTGTTTCGTTGTTGAATGAAAGTGTAAGTCCTGCGGATGATATTACAGCTGAAGTGGAAGCTGAAGGTGTAGACCATCAATTATTTTTTGTTACCTCAGATGGCTTGAATGTATTTATCAGTTACGATGACGAAGATGCAAATGGTGACCCTGTCGGCTTACATGCCATGGCTGCAACTACTGATGCCAGCACAGGTACAACAACTGTTACCTTAAAACATCAGCCGGATATTAAAG
>DAORKJ010000193.1:0-2933 GCA_035439505.1 Chitinophagales bacterium | reverse complement strand
AAATTCACAAAAAAGGCAATACCGTTATTATCGTAACCCACGAAGAAGACATCGCGCGTTATGCACATCGGATAATTAGAATTCGCGATGGTGTTATTGAACGTGATGAAATTAATGAAAATAAGTTAGATCCTACTGCGCTGCGAAAAAATTTAGTATAATATATTGAATTCTTTACCACCTAAATACATCACCAATGTTGTCGTGATGCCTAATATTTTCATTTATACGCTTTAGCAATTCGTTTATTAGGTTTTATGTTACTCCTTGATAAAGAATTCAGCAAATGAATTGTTATTTATGGTTCCCTGAATTATATAAAGGCCAGCAGGTAATTGTGTTATGTCGATATTGACATGATTTGATGATAACGTAAATGTATTAATTAGTTGGCCTGTAATATCCACTATAGTAAAGGTTGCGTTTGACTGCAATTCATTTTGCAAGCTAATAGTTATAAATTCGATTGCCGGATTTGGGCTTACTTTTATTGAGTTGTCAGATACTATTTCGCCTTCTTTACAAGGCACAGTTACTGAAATTGCATTGGAGTTTTTATAACAACCTGTTGCCATTTTTGTCACCCTGCATTTATAATTACCCGGTAGTGATGCCAAATAATTTATAGATGTTGCTCCGGCAAGTAATGAAGCCCCTTTATACCATTGATAGCTGAGGCCAGCGCCACTATTTGCAGTTAACAACACAGAACCCCCGGCACAAAAGGAGGTCGGGCCACCGGCAGTTATTGTTGCATTAGGATTTTTAATTACATTGACAAAAATCCCTGTAGATTCAACAGTATCACATGCACTAAATGACACGCATGTATAGTTGCCTTTTGTGCTAACTAAAAACGTATGTGCGTTTGCACCAGGAATATCAACTCCATTCTTCTTCCATTGAGTTGCAGCTCCTGTATAGGTTGCAGATAATAATACATTACCTCCCTGACAAAAGGTAACCGGACCGCCTGCTCCAATAGTAATTGTTTCAACTAATCCTTCATCAATCAAACCATTACAATTATCATCAATTACGTTACATATTTCTGTTTGTAGAATATTTATTTCGGCTACTGTATCGTTACAATCTGTATTGTCGTTAACAAAACCAATTGGTAAAGCACATGCTAATACGGTATTTGAATTATCTCCAAATCCATCATCATCTAAATCGGCATAATAAACGGAATCACACGCAGATAATTCAAGTATCCAATAATCATATGAACCTTTATTTGTGGCGGTTTTGTCAGCTGCCACAAGTGAGTTTGATTGGCCACCCATGAAATACTTCCCGACAGCATTTTGTTTTACAAAACTCATATGCTCAAAAAAATTGGCTCTTATAGTTTTATCCCACAAAACATTACCACTGTCATCAACTTTCACCATCCAATAGTCATCATATATCGAGGCCACTGTTTTATCCCCGGAAACTGGAGATTCCGATTCGCCTCCTAACAATATACCGCCGTCTGATGTACATTGGACTGAAAATAATTTATCAGCATCACTTCCACCAATCAAATTTTGCCATACCAAATTACCGGCTGAGTCCAGTTTAATTAACCAATAGTCATAATCACCATTACCATCTAAAGTAATATCACCTGAAACCGGTGAAGAAGTATAACCTCCTATTATATATCCGTTATCAAAAGTTAGGTCAATGGACCTTAAATTATCGTTAGAACTTCCACCTAAGGTTCGCTGCCATTCAATTATACCGGTGGCATCTAATTTTAATACCCAAAAATCGCCAAAGCCCCTTGAAGCTTCTGTTTTATCACCGGTAATGCCCGAATCAGAAAATCCACCAACAATGTAACCCCCATCGTAAGTTGGTTTAATTACATACAAATCATCACCTAAAGAACCACCTATTGTTGTTTGCCACTCTATCGTTCCAACAGTATTAAGTTTAATAATCCAGTAGTCCGATAATCCTTTTTGCGCTTCGGTTTTATCACCGGAAATACCTGAGCTTGAAGTGCCACCTAAAATATATCCACCATCAGGAGTAGGGTTGATAGATTTTAATAAATCACTACCTGAACCTCCAATAGCGTTCTGCCACTCAATGGCTCCAGTGGTATCAAGTTTAATTACCCAATAGTCGAAGCTGCCATAGTTAGGTTCAGTTTTATCATATATAACACTGGACGTGGATGCACCACCCAAAATGTAACCACCATCAGCTGTTTGATCTAAATCATATAAGTTTTCAGTTCCGTTTCCACCAATGGTATTTTGCCATGTAATATTACCTGATGAATCTAACTTAACAACCCAATAATCTGAATTGCCTAAATGTACTTCAGTTTTATTGCCAGTAATTCCGGAAGCAGAATATCCGCCTGCTATAAAGCCGCCATCAATTGTGCATTCGCCTGCAGTAAGATAATCTCCGCCTGTGCCACCAAGCGTAATTTGCCAATCTATAGCCGGTATTTGGGCAAATGCAAAAGTCCACCCGAAGAGCAATAAGATACTAGTTGTCAAATTTTTATACATAAGTTCTATTTAAACTAACCATAGGTAAATCATAGTGATTTGTTAATAAAGGTAAAAAAAATCCTAATCTTAGACATCTTGCGCATTTTAGGATAATTAGCCTGATACAAGTACCATGGGTATTAATGTGGCTTGAATTTAATATGATGGAAATACCACGATTGTTTTTGTTTAATTAAAATAGTATAATTATTTCATACTCAAATTTGATAAAATAAAATCTCATATTGTGAAAAAGAGCATCCAACCTAGAATATGAAAAATTCCGGATTATGTTTTAATCGGTATAATTACTTGAAACACAGGATATAGGTATTGATATCCAACTACTTTTTTAATTCCGGTAGTTTAAAAGCTGCAAAACAAATCTATTACCTTTGCGCTATGAAAATTTATACCAAAAAGGGTGACGGT
>DAORKJ010000192.1:0-3007 GCA_035439505.1 Chitinophagales bacterium | reverse complement strand
TTAAATAATTGTTTTTACAAAGATATGAGCCCGGATCGCAGTGAAAACCCCCGCCACGTAATTACATGCTGCAATTATTGCAATACTATTAAAGTATGCCAACTGATAAAAAATTAAATTTGGCGGGCGTTGCAACGAAGAGCCGGTTAGGAATGTTTTGGTGTAAAGGATGTTACTGCTCCAATTATTGTTACAACAATTCATTTACTTTGCACTTATATGAACAAAGCTGACCTCATACAACAAATTCGAAATAAAAAAAGCTACCTCTGCGTAGGTTTGGATACTGATTTAGATAAAATTCCGGCGCATTTGCTGGATTCGGAAGATCCGATTTTTGAGTTTAATAAACAGATAATAGATGCTACGCGCGATTATTGTGTGGCTTATAAACCCAATGTGGCTTTTTATGAGGCTTATGGGGCTAAGGGCTGGGTGAGTCTGGAAAAAACGGTTCAATATATCGGCAAAACACATTTTACCATTGCTGATGCCAAACGTGGTGATATTGGTAATACTTCGTCGCGGTATGCGGAAGCTTTTTTCAAATACATGCCATTTGATTCCATAACTGTTGCGCCTTATATGGGTGAGGACAGCGTTACACCTTTTTTACAATTTGAAGGTAAATGGGTGATATTGTTGGCATTAACATCAAATAAAGGTAGTCAGGACTTTCAACTCATGCAGGAAAATGACGAGCAATTATTTGAACGGGTAATAAAAAAAGCGAACACCTGGGGGAATACAGGAAACTTAATGTTTGTTGTTGGTGCAACACATCCGGATTATTTTACACGTATTCGCAAAATTGCACCTGATAATTTTTTACTGGTTCCGGGCGTTGGCGCACAGGGCGGGGACTTAGCCGCGGTTACACGGAACGGAATAAATAAAGATTGCGGATTATTAATTAATTCTACGCGCGATATTATTTATGCAAGCAAGGGAACGGACTTTGCTGAAGCAGCTGCTAAAAAAGCACAAGATGTGCAAAAAGAAATGGAAAATCTTTTATTGGAAAATAAATTTTTATAACTTGCATTTCATTATCGCAAGATAATTAAAAATTTATTGTTTTACCCTTAAAAATTTATTTTATGAACGAAGCATTTCTCCAGTTTATCTGGAAGATGAAGTTGTTTACCACTACCGGTATTTACACAACTGAAGGTGAGCCTGTCACCATTATTCACAACGGCGAACACAATACACATAGTGGTCCGGATTTTACTAATGCACGCATAAAAATTGGCGAAACCACCTGGGCAGGGAATGTGGAATTGCATATTCGCTCCTCGGAGTGGAATGAGCACAAACACAGCAGCGACAGGGCTTACGACAATGTGATATTACATGTTGTGTATGTGCACGATGATAAAAAAAGTTTAATGCCCACATTGGAATTAAACAATTTAATTGACAATGATTTAATTCAGCATTATAAATTTATGATGCAAACTGCAGCATGGATTCCTTGTGAAAAAAGTATTCATCAAGTGGAGGAAATTGTTGTCAAGCAACAACTTAACCGCTTACTATCGGAAAGGTTGGAACAAAAAGCATTACACGTTGAAAATAGATTATTAGTAAATAATAACGATTGGGAAGCAACCTGTTATCAATTAATTGCACGCAGTTTTGGCACCAATATTAATGCAGACCCTTTTGAAGGTGTGGCGAGAAGTTTACCCTATAAAACGATTTTAAAACATTTAAATCAGCCCAAACAAATTGAAGCATTATTATTTGGTCAGGCTGGTTTTTTAGAAGGTTCATTTCGTGAAATATATCCGCATCAATTACAAGCTGAATATAAATTTCTGAAAACGAAATATCAGTTACAAGGTATTCGACCATTGGAATGGAAGTTTTTGCGTATGCGGCCCGCCAATTTTCCGACCATCAGAATGAGTCAGCTGGCTGCATTTTTGGCAACACATGACAGGATATTTTCACATATTATTCATGCACCTGACAGCAATACCATCAAACAATTGTTTCGTGCGGAAGCTAGTCCCTACTGGAAAGAACATTATCATTTTAAAAAAGCAGCCGCAGTAAAATCGGCAACATTAGGCAAGGACACGATTAATTTAATTCTGATAAATACGATTGCCCCTCTCCTGTTTTTGTATGGCAAAAAAATGGGTGATGAACAATTTTGTATAAAAGCTGTTGATTTGCTCGAACATTTAGAACCGGAAAATAATACGATAACCAGACAATGGGCAACGTTAGGTTTAACCGCAAAACACGCAGGAGATAGTCAGGCGCTGCTGGAATTAAAAAAACAATATTGCAGCAATAAACGCTGTTTGGAATGTAGTGTGGGTTACCGAATTTTGAAAACTGGGAAAAAATGATAAATTTGTAAAAACAACCAACAATGCTATACAGAATTAAACACCTTATTGAGACCGGCGCCTTTGGTGCATGTGCCTGGATGGGAGAAAAAATGGGCATTGCTTCAAGTCGTGTGCGCTTATTTTTTGTTTATGCTTCATTTTTAGCATTGGGGTCGCCGGTGATTATTTATATGATAATTGCTTTTTGGGTAAATCTTAAAAATTACCTGCGCGATAAAATTGATCCGATTCGTGATTTATAATAGGTAAGTCTGCCTAATTATTTGTTAATCAGAATATTATAGAAAATTTTGTTTTGGGAGGTAAGAAGTGCCCAGGACAAGATTCGAACTTGCACACCCTTGCGGGCGCTAGCCCCTCAAGCTAGTGTGTCTACCAATTCCACCACCTGGGCAAGGCGGGTGCAAAGGTAATACGAATTGTGGAATGATGCAAGGGAACCTGCCTGGCGGCAGACAGGCGCGGATGACGCGGATGTATTGGGTTTGTATGTTGTTTGGCGGATGAACGCGGATTACTTTGGAGGTGGAATGGAATGGATAGCGCTGTAGTAGGATTTGGTAAAAAAGGAACCTGCCTGGCGGCAGACAGGCGCGGATGACGCGGATGTATTGGGTTTGTATGTTGTTTGGCGGATG
>DAORKJ010000191.1:0-3093 GCA_035439505.1 Chitinophagales bacterium | reverse complement strand
CCATTGGCAAAAAAGCATAAACTCATATTTTACGACCAGCGTTCTTGCGGGAAGTCACAATTAAATGTAAAAGCGAATATGAATTTCGCCACTTTTGCCGCGGATATTGAGGCAATCAGGGTATTTTTCCACATCGATAAACTCAATATTCTCTGTCATTCCTGGGGGGCTTTGCCGGTTGCCACTTTTATTCAAAATTACCCCGAACATGTAAAAGCTGTTGCATTTATAAACCCGGTTCCTTTTACCGATGAATATGCCATGGAATCAAGCCGCAATGCAGCTTCCAGAGTGTCGACAGCCGATAGTTTGAAGCGTATCGAAATCATGAAATCACCCGAATTTAAAGCGGGAAATGTGAAAAGCGTTTCCGATTTGATGATGTTGTCACTAAAACAACTGTTATGTGATACGGCGAATATTTCCAAAATTGACCCTAAGTTACCCGACAATTACATGGTTGCAAGCCTTTCGCTGTATGGGTTTGGACGTGAAATGCATGATTACGATTTTTATGCTCAAATAAAAGATAATAAAACTCCCGCGCTGATTATCCGTGGGGCTTGCGACATCAGTCCTGAAATTGCTGATACCAAAATTGCAGGCTGTTTTACTAATGCGAAATTGTATGTATTTGAAAACTCCGGCCACTTTGCTTTTGTGGAAGAGAACAAACGCTTTGTAAAGCGTGTTAATAAGTTTTTCAAATAACCACCAGGCTTAGGTATCCTGTTTTGAATGTCATTAATTTCTGCTTTTTGCCATAAAAGAGTGGAAAACGGTTTGTAAATTTGTATTATCGTTCTTAAGCCCAATTTAGAAATGCCCACACAGCATTTTTATTCAACTTAACCCAACAGCAATTATGAAGAAGGTTCTAATCCTCCTTATGACCTTCACACACCTTATTACCCTTAAAGCACAGTATTGTATCGACGATCGTTTTGCGCAGTCTGCGTATTTCGATGAATTGGAAATTGAAAGAGATTTTAATATTCAATATGGCCTTGCCGACGATTGGTTCATGGATTTTCCACAACCATTACTCAATACATTTGATATCGCCTACCCAAAACTGGATGTAGATCCTTTAGAAAAACGACCATTTATTTTATTTGCCCATGGTGGCGGTTTTTGGGGTGGTGAAAAAGAAGCACTTGGTTACCATGTTACCCAATTGGCGGAAGCCGGGTTTGTGGCAGCTTCTATGAATTACCGCAAAGGTTGGTTGGGCTCAGGTGACGATTGCACCGGAGATCCCGTTTCGTTGTCTGTAGCCATATATCGCGCCATGCAAGATGTGCAGGCGTGTTTGAGATTTATAGTAGCAAATGCCGATACCTATGGTATTGATACTGCTCAAATTTATGTTGGTGGCGAAAGCGCCGGCGTTTATGCATTAATGAACGGGTTATATATGACCGAAGAAGAATGGTCGGCAATTCATCCAACACATGTCGCAGATTTCGGTCCATTGTTTTCTTCGACCAATAATCTTACCAATACTTTTACTGTAAAAGGAATTATTAATATGTGGGGTGGTATGATTGATACTGCTTACATGATTGATGAACCTATGATACCAATGATTAATTTTTATGGTATTTCTGATGATGTAATTCCTCCAACTTCCGGACCTATAAAATATTGTGATGGTTATGAAGTGGTGTATGGCTCAGAATCAATGGCACAGGTATTAACAAACTATAATGTTTGTAATATTTTGCACCAAAATTTATTTGCAGGTCATGAAGCTTATTTACCGGAATATACCTCACGAAATATTGCCTGTTTCGTGAAAAAACAATTATGCGAATCATGTAGCACCGAAATCATTAATTACGCCATTCCGGAATGTTTAGTCATCGAACAGGAAACAATAGCCATTGCTGATTATAAACAGGAATCCTTAACTGTGGCACCTAATCCAGCACATTCAATGGTAAGTTTTAAATTACCGGAAGCGGCAAATGCTAATTCGGTAATAAGCATTACAAATGTGGCCGGAAGTGTTATAGATATTGATTATACCATCTCCGGAAATTATGTAATTCTAAACGTAGCTACTCTGCCGGCAGGTGTTTATGCAGCTGCTGTTATTGGCGATAACGCTATAGCTACAGGTAATTTTGTGGTTACGCATTAATACAATCTACCTGCAATAACTTATTATAGTCCTGCTGCCATCTGGTTGCGGGGCTTTTTTTTAGTCTCCTTATATATTGAACAAAAGCTGTATCTTTATGTTTAGAATTAATCTAAACAACGACCAAAGTGCCGCCAATTAAGCTAGTTATCGCTGAAACTCAATACCTTATAATTGAAGGTCTGCAATCGATATTTAAGCGATATTCCGATTTACAGGTGGTTGGTGTAATGGTGAACAAGGAAGATTTATTTACGAATCTCAATTTGCTTAATCCTGATATCGTTGTAATCGACCCGCTCAATTTAGATGATTTTAGGGTAGATGATATTAGCACTTTGGAAACGGTTTGTCCCGGAACCCGCATTCTCATTATTACCGATATCAGCAATACCGATATTGTTCGCAAAATTGTAGAAATAGGTGCTAAAGGTTATTTGACCAAAACCTGTGATGAAAAAGAGATTATAGATGCCATTCATGCATTGGTAAGGGGAGAAAAAATGTACTGCCATAAAGTAGTTAACATCTTACTTGAAGGGCAAAATCAAGAAGTGGAAAATTGCGAGCCAACGCTGCTTTCAGAACGCGAGATAGAAATCATCAGGTTAATCGCCAACGGATATACAACAAGACAAATTGCCGATACCCTATTCCGTAGCTTTCACACCATTACTACGCACCGAAAAAATATTATGAAAAAACTCGGTATCAACTCTACTTCCGAGTTATTGGTATATGCAATGAATACCGGTTTAATTCAACCTCGTGAGCAACTTGCATCCAATAAGTAAAAATGTACATCATAGGCTTAATCATCTGTTGATTAACTTTACAACGGAAGCCACCTAAACTATGAATCTAAAAACAATAAGATGGGTAATCGCACTTGGTATTATCGCCATTGTGACTATTATTTTGTCGCAGGTATTTTGGATTCGAAAAGG
>DAORKJ010000190.1:0-3107 GCA_035439505.1 Chitinophagales bacterium | reverse complement strand
GAGCAATTTTAGTAAGCCCTATTCAAAAAAGAGATTGGGGCGATACAGTAGGTTACATCCAGGATTTTGACGGGCATATTATTGCGATTGCCGCACACACATAAATTCATTTAAGACATTTTGTTCTAATATGATACAGCGCATGTCATAACCGATTGAATTCGTCTGTCATTTAATAATCACTAAGGAATTTCCCATATTGGAAGATTCGATAAAAATTCCAAACGGTAATTGATGGTAATCCATAGTTATCTTATTCCCACTCAAGGTGTAATATCCATATATAATTTTGTTTTGAACAGGATTCATAATACTGATGATTTCACTTTTGTGATATGCTAAAGATTCATCAAAAAAACCTAACTGGTAATAATGGTAGCCGGATTGATCTGGTGCATCATAAAAATAAAAAACTGTTTGAAGGGAAGAATTAATAACAGATGCAATTTTTTCCCAGTTAGTATTTGTTTCAACTAACCGGTAAATATCGAAATGTGGTGTAGGTAATTTATTGGGAATTTCCCATGATAGAGCAATTAGCTGGTTTTGCATAGTTGCTGTAAAGGCAGTAATTTCAATAGGTAACAATAAGTTACATCCACCACAATTTTCCGCAAATGGCATTGTTGTCGCCAAACCACTTGCACACCATGAAACACTTGCCGGCCATATGCCCTCGTCGCGAATTTCTCCGTTCATTACTTCTATATATTGACTGCCGTTAATTGTACCGGTAATTTTATTCCTAAAGTCACCATTCAAAATATATAAACATGTATTATTCATGTTGAGTATGCCATCTACCTTGAATTCACCATTTGGAACATCAACTTCAATATAAGGGACTAAAATATCCAATACACCGGTTTCCTTTACTTCAATATCTCCATCCAACACAGTAACTAATGTATCAATTTGTGCATGCCCTTCAACCCTGAATTTATCTACACAAGTAACTACATCATGAAATATTCCATCACCACCCAATTCAATTTCAATAGATGCTACATTGATAGGGCCAAATGTTTCAATATACCCTCCGTTTTCAACCACTACATCGCGTGTTGAACCATTTATAATACCAAGGGTGCTGATTTCAACAGTTGCATCAAAACCAATATTTAAATCGGTACTTAATGTACTGGTATGATTAATTACAATATTTGTATTACTTAAAATATATCCCGGCGTGCAAGCACATGGAGTAACGCCATCTGTTGACCAAACCGCAGGGTTGTTCCAAGCACCATTTATCAAAGTTGTATAGGTTATCTGTGCATTAACTTGACAGTAACATACTAAGAGTAAAAGAAATTGAAAAGCCAGCTTTGTTTTTAGTTTAAAAATATACATAAGCAATCCGTTATGGTTTGAAAATCAAATCATTTAATTGTTGCTTGCGGTGTAATAGAAGATGATGTGTGCCTGCGAGAAGAAGTAATAAATATAACTAAATTATATGTATATACAAATAATTTTAACTAAAAAATTGCTCCTGGGCTTAATAAACCAACTTTGTTGTTATTTGGAAGCCCTATTTGATGTAGGCAAAATGGGTAGCATTCATAGGGTTTCCCCTGGACTGTAGCCAATTCGTTATTTAGACAAATTCTAAAATACCTTCATATAGGTATTGCCTTGTCGCTGCCGGGGATTGAACTTTGTGTCCGCAATGCGCAAACTGACTATTATATTATACCTGCTAGTATTTAGCAGCCAAATGCTGTTACAGGCTCAAAAAACAGCAATTCAAGGCACGGTGATGGCCACCGATTCGGTTACACCACTTCAAGGGGTAGATATTTTTCTGGAACAAAGCAATATGTTCACCACTTCAAACAGTAATGGTGTATTTACCTTGGTAGATGTTGCAGATGGCAACTATAACTTGATTTGTTCAGCAGTCGGCTACAGTACTCAACGCATTACTGTGCAGGTGCAAAACGGTTTAAGCTCAATACTGAATATTTATTTGAAAGAACAAATAAATCAGCTGAATGAAGTTGTTGTTATGAGTGGTGGTGACCGGAGTGATGTAATTCTTTGTGGTTCGGTGCAGTACATCTCCCCAAAAGAAATTGAGGCATTTAGTTATTCTGACGTAAACAGAGTGTTGCGTTTGGCACCCGGAATTAATTTGCAGGAAGAAGACGGTTTTGGTTTACGTCCAAATATTGGTTTGCGGGGAACAGGTGTTGAGCGCAGTTCAAAAATTACCATTATGGAAGATGGAGTTTTAATAGCACCAGCTCCTTATGCTGATCCTGCTGCTTATTATTTTCCAACTATCGGCCGAATGAAAGCGGTAGAAATTTTAAAAGGTAGCAGTCAAATTCAATACGGTCCTTTTACTACCGGTGGCGCCATTAATTTTATTTCTACGCCTATACTTGATGATTTTGCTGTTCGTGTTCATGCAACTGCCGGAAGTTTTCAAAATAAAAATTTACATGCTTATGTTTCCAATCAACATAAAAATATTGGATATCTGGTTGAAACATTTCAATATGGCAGCGATGGATTTAAAACGTTAGAGAATGGCGGTAATACCGGTTTTGATAAAGAGGATTATTTAGTGAAATTAAAATTAAATACCAATCCTGATGTTAAAATGCCGCAATCCATATTGTTTAAAGTCGGCCAGACAAATGAACAATCGAACGAAACTTATTTAGGCTTAACTGCAAACGATTTTGCTGCAAATCCTTTTAGCAGATATGCAGGTTCACAGATGGATAATATTGCAACAGAACAACATCAATACTCAGCAACACATCATATTGATGTAAGCAAAAATGTGCAACTTACCACTGTTGCCTATGCAACTGATTTTAAAAGAAACTGGTATAAACTCGATAAAGTTGCGGACAGTTCAGGTGTTAAATCAAGCATAGCCAATATTCTTGAAAGTCCGGAAGATTATAATAATGCCTATCAGATTATTGATGGTAATGTGAACGATTTAGCGAATACATTATACGTAAGAGCAAATAATCGCGCTTATTTATCGCGTGGTGTACAAACAGAATTACGGTATAAAAAAATTGCAGGTATGCTTAAACACGATGTAAGTATCGGCGCACGTTTACATACCGATGAAGTAGACA
>DAORKJ010000189.1:0-3109 GCA_035439505.1 Chitinophagales bacterium | reverse complement strand
ACTACGGCAATATTTTTTCCATTTGGGATCGTATTTTCGGCACCTATACTACATTAGCACCTGAAAAAATCACCTACGGAATTGATACGCATATGTTACCTGAAGAAAACAATAATGTAGGTAATTTATTTGCCATTCCTTTCCAGCCATATCGTGCGCCAAAGGGGAGTAAGTTTAATGAATAAACATTTTCGTTTCGAATATTAATTCACGATCGCGGACAGGAGTCCGGGGTGGCGTCTGGAGTTGAAAACTCCACGACAACGCGAAGTCTTCGACTTCTTTGGTGTAGGGCGTGGTGTTGGTTTGGCGAATGTCAGGTCATTGATAAAAGCAAATAACAAATGAAGTCTTAGACTTCATTTGGCGAAGTAATAATTAAAATTCTAATTTAGAATTCCCATGGATAGCACTAACCCACCCTTTGTGTCGCAGACACAAAGTTGTCGTGGAGTTTTCAACTCCAGACGCCACCCCGGTCTCCCGACCGGCGAAAAAATGAATAGTTACCACTTAACCCAATCAACTAGCTCAATTTTTAATTTACCTTCCCTGCCCAAATAATTTCTTGCACTCGAATAAATATAATCCTCCGGATTATCAACAATCCCAGCACGCACCGGATTATTATGAATATAATTTAATTTCTGCCAAAAAAATGTTCCGGTTGTTAAGGACATAGGCCTGTTGCCATTCACCCAAATTTGATGACTGCTATTTCTATTATGAACAATTGAAGCATGTGCAAACTGATTTAATAGCCAAACTCGTCTGCTTTCAGGGCAATCAAATATTGATTGAATAAACTTGGCGCCGGTAAATTTTTTAAATGATGTTATTGTTTGCGAAAGTTTCCCGTTTTGACTTTGTAAAATGGCATGAATATGATTAGACATTATCACATATCCATTTATTGTTAATCCCATATGCTCCTGGCAATATTTGAAACTATCAATTACAATATCTCTATACAATTGCCTGCTAAAAATATCAATCCAATAGACCACACTTAGTGTTACAAAATGTTTCGCATAAGGGTCACGAATAATATATCCGTCCTTCATTTTTTTCTTTAAAAGTAGGAATGCAGGATTAATTATGAAATACATGAAACAATTGAAAGCGGATTTTTTTATTGTGCAAAAAATTAATTTCCTATAAATGGTTTACATATTAAGTTATTAAACGGTTTTGATTTGGATAAAAATTAAATGTGTTTAAGCGAGTATACTCGGTTAAAGACGGGTAATGGATGTTTTTGTTTGGTTTGGTGAGGTGTTTTGAGAGGTATGAATGTGGCATTGTAATGAAAGTGCTGGCTTCGAATATTAATGCACGATCACGGACAGGAGTCCGGGGTGGCGTCTGGAGTTGAAAACTCCACGACAACACGAAGTCTTCGACTTCTTTGGTGTAGGGCGTGGGGTTGGTTCGGCGAATGTCAGGTCATTGATAAAAGCAAATAACAAATGAAGTCTTAGACTTCATTTGGCGAAGTAATAATTAAAATTCTAATTTAGAATTCCCATGGATAGCACTAACCCACCCTTTGTGTCGCAGACACAAAGTTGTCGTGGAGTTTTCAACTCCAGACGCCACCCCGGTCTCCCGACCGGCGAAAAAAATGTGGAGGTTAATCAGCTTTGTCAATAATTATTTCATCAGCATCTTCCGATTCTATATTCATAGTCGCACTCGTCACTTGAAAAGTTGTGCGGCGATTGAGTTGATGCAAATATTCAAAATTATCTTTATTCGATTTATAGGTATTAATAAATGCTTCCGTTAATACACTTCCTTTAGGAACAACTTTACCATCAGGTAAAATTTCATCTGTGGTAAGTGTGCTTGGAGAACTTTCACCAAAACCTTTAAATGTTAATCGCTCAGCGGCAATACCTTTTTCAATTAAATATTTTACTACACTGTTGGCTCGTCCGCGACTCAGCTTTTGATTGTATTTATCATTTCCCCTTGCGTCGGTATGCGAATTAAGTTGAATATTTAATCCCGGATTTTCATTTAATAATTTCACCAGTTTATCCAGCTCAGGGAATGACTCTGCACGCAATGATGAATCGTTGTAATCGTAATAAATGTTTTTTAATTTAATTTCACCTGCTTTTTCTCCAATAGCAATAGGAATTTTATCTAACACTACAGAGGCATAAACAAAAACTGTATCGCCCGGTTTTCCTTTTACTGTTTTAGTGGAAACATAGGTAGTATTATTAAAATAACCTTCCTTCATACCGGTTATTTTATATTCCTTTAACGAATCTACCTGAATACTGAAAATGCCTTCATCTCCAATATTCCATTTCCCCAATAAAGTTTGCTCATTAGGATAAGAGAGGGTTGCAATAGATTTATCCAATGGAATAGTATCTAATACGGTACTATTTACATCAAGACTATCTAAATAAACTTTTTCTAAAACAGTTCCTTTTAAAACAAATACCGGAGGTCGTAATTTTTTGGTTGTTTTGGCGAAAAAATACATATCATCATCACCCATTCCACCTTTGCGGTTAGATGAAAAATAACCGGCACTTAATGTATCAGAATTTGCAAATTGTTTTTTATCCAACATAATCAACCCAAAATCATCAGCACCTGAATTAATGGGATACTCCATGTTTTTAATATTGCTGAATTTATTGTTTTTCCAAGTTGCAGAAAAAATATCCAAACCACCTAATCCGGGATGTTTGTCGCTGGAAAAATACATTACGCCATCACTGTCAAAATAGGGAAACACTTCATTGCCATTGGTATTAATCACCTGCCCTGCATTATATGCTGCATCCCATCCGCTTTCGGTGCGTCGACTCATATAAATATCGGCACCACCGTATCCATCAGGATTTGTTGCCGCAAAAAATAAGGTATTGCCATCAGGAGATAAACAAGGTGTTCCAATATTCATGGTATCATCAAAAAACGGCAGCGCAACAGGTTCGCTCCATCCGCCATCCGGTAAATAATTGCTCACATAAATACCACAATAATCGTCCACCTTTCTGTCATCAGTTCCGCATCGTGTAAAATACACTTCAGAATAATCTTTATTAAATGCAAGCGTACCGTCGTTGTAGGCAGAATTAAA
>DAORKJ010000188.1:0-3120 GCA_035439505.1 Chitinophagales bacterium | reverse complement strand
TTACACGTTTAAACCCCTAACAAGTAACAACTTAGCCGCTTCAATTCGGAATTAGTTAAATGGTTTAGTGATTGCTTTGGCACTCAATTAACCCGGTAATTAATGGCCGGGCATTATGTCATTATTGACTTCACTTTCTAAATATTGTTTACCCTTAAATAATAATTGATGGAACATTTTCCCTTAAATGTGATACATGATATTAGTAATATCATATATCCCAAACTTTGTGCTGCTTGTCACGAAACATTAAATAAACATGAAAAAGTAATTTGTTTAAAATGTCAGCTAGGGCTTCCGAAAACCGACCACGTTTTATATGATGATAATCCGGTTGCCAAAAAATTCTGGGGCAAGGTGCCTATTGAACGCGCATTAGCGATGTATCATTTTCATAAAACGTCCCGTTTACAGGAAGTAATGCATGCATTAAAATACAAAGGCAGAAAAGATGTCGGTTTGCGGCTGGGCAATTTAATGGGATATCATTTACAACAATATCATGTATTTAGTGAAATAGATTATTTAACTGCAGTGCCTTTACATAAAGACAAACTTGCGAAACGTGGTTACAATCAAAGCGGAATAATTGCAGAAGGATTAAGTGAGGTATTACAAATACCCTATGATGCGGATATTTTACAACGCAGTCTGTTTACTGAAACACAAACAAAAAAATCGCGAATGGAACGTTGGGAAAACGTGAAGGATATTTTTGAAGTGCAAAAACAGGAATTAGTGACCAATAAACATATTTTATTATTGGATGACGTAATCACTACCGGTTCTACATTAGAGGCTTGTGCAGTTAAACTAATCGCCAATCAGGGCACAAAAGTTAGTATAGTTGCAGTTGCACATGCAGAATTGTAGTGGTTACTTTTGTATAACAGGGAAAATTTTTTCTACTCCGCCAAATCCTTTATAATAACGGGCAAGTCCGGGAATCATAGAACCTTCAAAATCGAAGATAAAATCAGTATTGGCATATTGCTGAATTATGCCATCGATTAATAAACTCATAGCATTTAATTCTTTCCCTTTTTCCGACGACACCGCAGATAAATAAATTAACATTTTATTACTTTTCAGGATAAAACATAATGCCAACAGTTGATTATGCTCATCAACAACACCTTTAATAAATCCTTTGTTTAAACTCAACGCTTTTTCGAGCAATTTACGCAAACGCTCTAAATCATTGTCGTTTTGAACACCAGCCAGTTCTTCTGCCAAATATTTTTTTCGAAATGCAATTAATTCGTTGGCTGTATTCAAAGTAACCGTGTTCAGGTTAGCCTTCATTGCCTTTTTTACATTGCGTTTATTATTTACTGCATAAGCTGAAAGTAGTGTTTCGTAAGGTTTGTGTAAATCAATATGATGGGTAATTTTCTGTTTCACCTTAACAAATGAGCTGGACATTTCATTATATGTATTGAGCTGCAACTGCATTTTTCTAAACGCTGAAGGAATTTGTTCAACACAATAATGCAAATGATTAGCCAAAGCAACATCGGTATAAAACAAACCCAATTGCTGGACAAAAAATGGCTGATAAATTTGTTTGAAGACAACCCTGTTTTTAAATGGAAGCGGAAAAACAGCTTTATAGTCGTCGATTACCAATGCATCCCATTGTTCCTCCGCAGCAATATTTAAATACCAGGAATAAGCATACGGCAATGCATTAATGGCATGGTCGATACAGTTATCCCATTTTTCAAAATCGATGTCCTTATGACGGAGGTATTGGATATTCATTATATAATGATGGTGCGATGCTAAGCAATAATTCAGAAATATGCCAATAATTAACGTAACATTTAGGTAATTTAAGATTTCAGGGCTAAAAGAAGCGGTATCCACTTTATGCGTTGGTGGTTTGGAGAACATTTTATGTATGTCTGTGGCAGTACAATGCTTTCTGCTACAGAGCCGTCAAATTGAACTACCTTTGCAATACATGGCAGAAGTAATACAAACAAATAAAAAAGAACGTGCAGTGCTTATTGGGTTGGTTACCAAAGACCAAACCCTGGAGCAGTTAAATGAGTATCTGGCTGAGTTAGAGTTTTTAACCACCACTGCAGGAGCAGAAACGATAAGTACCTTTTACCAGCGCCTGCCTCACCCCGACCATCGTACTTATGTCGGGAAGGGAAAGTTGCAGGAAATAAATCAATTTGTGCAGGATAATGCCATAGATTTAGTGGTGATTGACGATGAAATTTCTCCATCACAATTGCGCAATATTGAAGCGGAGCTTAAGATTAAAATTGTTGACCGCAGTATGCTGATTCTCGACATTTTTGCAACACGTGCGCAAACGGTGCAGGCAAAAACACAGGTGGAGTTAGCGCAAACGCAATATATGCTTCCACGTTTAAAAGGGTTGTGGTCGCATTTGGACAGGATTAAAGGTGGTATTGGTATGCGTGGTTCGGGTGAAAAAGAAATTGAAACTGACCGACGTGTTGCGCAACAAAAAATTGCGTTGTTAAAAGAAAAGCTGTTAAAAATTGGCTTACAAAACGAAACGCAGCGCAAAAATCGTGGGGAATTAATTCGTGTTGCCTTGGTGGGTTATACCAATGTGGGCAAATCGACACTGATGAATGTGTTGAGTAAAAGTGAAGTGTTTGCGGAAAATAAATTATTTGCAACGCTGGATACTACTGTTCGAAAAGTGGTGTTGGATCGCACACCTTTTTTGTTAAGTGATACGGTTGGGTTTATTCGCAAATTACCGCATCATTTAATTGAAAGTTTTAAATCAACTTTGGATGAGGTGCGTGAAAGTGACATATTATTACATGTGGTAGATATTGCACATCCTGCTTTTGAGGAACATATTAATGTAGTAAATGATACATTAAAAGAGTTGGAAGCGCAGGAAAAACCGACTATTTTAATTTTTAATAAAATGGACCTTTATGAGGAAAGATATTTTGATAAATATCTGACCAACGAAATCAAAAAAGATATTTTAGATGAATTAAAAAATTCGTGGATGCAAAAATCGAATGCACATTGTGTGTTTATTTCTGCAACCGAAAAAAATAATATTGAAGAATTGCGCAATCGCCTCACTGATTTGGTAAAAGAGCAATACCAAAT
>DAORKJ010000187.1:0-3168 GCA_035439505.1 Chitinophagales bacterium | reverse complement strand
AGCATTGATGGTTACATTGCTAAACCAAACAATGATTTAAGTTTTTTAAATGCCGTACAACGTGAGGGTGAAGATTATGGTTATCAGGAATTTATGCGTTCAGTGGACACCGTTATTCTAGGTCGTAAAACATATGATTGGGTTATGACTCAGGTGGATATATTCCCACATGCCGAGTTGCAAACGTTTGTAATCACTAGCAGTAAACGAGAAAATTCGGGTAAAACCATATTCTATAATGGTGATATACCGGAATTGATAACCAACCTTAAAAAAAGTGAAGGCCTAAATATATTTATAGATGGTGGTGCAGCTGTGGTAAATACATTATTAAATCACAAATTGATAGATGAATGCATCATTTCTATAATTCCGGTGCTACTGGGTGATGGAATTCAGCTATTTAACAATGGCAGACCCGAGCAGGTATTGGAATTATTAGCCAGTAAACAATATGCATCCGGACTAGTACAGTTGCATTATAAAATGAAAGGAAATAAAGCCTTGTAATTTACCGATTGTTTGTGCCTGAGGATGCTAAAATCTTATCGTAGGTTTTTATATTATCTCCTTTTCCCGATATAACTTTGTGTTTAATTTGACGGTTAAAATTTTACCTATTTATACGAATAATTTATACCGATAAACTGTTTGTAAATAATTATTGTTAAGTATTACCGTTAACTTTATATAGGCATTTACTATTACTTTTCATTTGCAACTTTTTCATGATTGAAATAAAAAGGACTAATTCTCAAAACGAAGATTTTATTCAACTAGTAGCTGCATTGGATAAAGATTTAGCCATTCGCGATGGAGATGAACATGATTTTTATGCTCAGTTTAACAAAATTGCCAATCTCAATTATGTAGTCATTGTTTACAACAACCAATTACCGGTAGCTTGCGGAGCTATAAAACCATACGAACCGAATTGTATGGAGGTTAAACGCATGTTTGTGCCTGAACCGGAACGAGGAAAAGGCTGGGCATCGATGGTTTTAAAAGAGTTGGAAAAATGGGCGTTTGAACTGGGTACCTCCAAATTAATTTTAGAAACCGGCCTTAAACAACCTGAAGCAATTGCACTCTATCGCAAAAATAATTATATCGTTATTCCCAATTATGGTCAATACGCGAACATTGAAAACAGTGTTTGTTTTGAAAAAAAGATAAACCCATAAGTCAGACTTCTAATTTATACATTTTGAAATGTTGGAAATACAATATTTCCTCTGTTTTTGTAATTTTATCTAATATCTCGCTATTATGTCGCAAAATAGGTATTTCAAATTCAGTTTAGTAATGTTTATTTGTTGTAATGCATTTATTACAACATTAAACGGGCAAACAACATGGCATAAGTATGAAAACAACCCGGTGTTACAACGGGACACAGTAATTGCCAATCTCCCCAACGATTTAATTGCAATCAGCGACCCTTGGGTAATGTTTGAGGATGGTGTATATAAAATGTGGTATACCTGCGGTGGTTTAAATTTCCCTCCCGATACTTTATTGCGTTCAAGAATTTGTTATGCCACTTCTACAGATGGCATTAACTGGGAAAAGTATGAAGACAATCCGGTTATGGATGTAGATTATTCAGGTAGCTGGGATTCTTTAGGTGTTGAAACCGTTTCCATAATTATTGATAATGATGCACCAGCTTCAGAAAGGTATAAAATGTGGTATGCCGGTCAGTATTTTAATACGTATCGATATGATATCGGTTATGCATATTCACCTGATGGTATAAATTGGACTAAACACTCAACTCCTGTGCTAAGTGTTGGCAGCTCTAGTGAATGGGATAGCGGTTTTTTAGAAGGTCCTTCAGTAATTAAAGAAGATGGTCAATATAAAATGTGGTATTGTGGTTACGATATTGTTGTGAATGGCCAATCAACTGATGGAAAAGCAAATATTGGTTATGCCTTTTCTGAGGATGGCATTAACTGGACGAAATATGAAAATAATCCAATAATTACTACAGGAGCTAATACGTGGGATAGTATTTATGTGCAAGACCCTCATGTAATTAAATACGGTGATGAATATCAAATGTGGTATGGAGGTGGTGATAATGATACGTATTATAGTCAACAAGTTGGATACGCTACTTCAACTGATGGTATTAACTGGAATAAATCTCCATTAAATCCTGTGCTTACCAGAGGTAATGACGGAGATTGGGATAAAATTTTAGCATCATTCCCTTCAGTAATTATTAAAGACGGCATATATCAAATGTGGTACACCGGTCGAAATTTGGACCCCATTCCTGAAAATTCATTAGATTATTATTGGGAACTTGGTTTAGCAACTGGACCTTTTACAGCATTAAATAATTTTATCATTACAGATAATATCCGTTTATTCCCTAATCCCACACAAAATAATATCACACTTCAATTTATTAATGTTCAGGATGAAACGCTGATTACAATTTACAATAACATTGGTGAATGTTTATTTACTCAACATACTAGCAATATTGAATTATTAAATATTGATTTAGAAAGATGGGCTAATGGCATGTATTTAATAGCTGTACAATCAGATAATATAAAAGAATTACATAAACTGATTATATCAAAATAATATAATTACAATAACATGGAAAATGCTCAGCAATTAGCCGCTCGATTGCGTGAAGTAATTTTAAACGGACGTTGGATTGCGAACACCAATTATTTGGATCAACTATCTGACCTCAGTTTCGAACAAGCGAATGTTAAAATTGGTAATTTAAATTCTATTGCGCTTTTAACGTTTCATATCAACTATTATATTTCAGGCGTAGCACATTTTTTCAAAACAGGTAATCTCGAAATACACGATAAATATAGTTTTGATATGGAACCCATAACTTCTGAGGAAAACTGGTTGCAACTCAAAAACGATTTATTCGCGCAAACGGAACAACTGGCGCAACATATATCAAATTTTTCGGACAGCCAACTTGAAATGGTGTTTGTAGATGAAAGATATGGCACCTATCGTCGGAATATTGAAGCATTAATTGAACATGCCTATTATCATCTGGGGCAAATTACATTGATAAAAAAAATGGTAACTGCTCAAACTACAACCTAATATATAATCGTCGAATTAAATAATCAACATATGCATATCGAAACACAAACCTATAACCAATCACAATCA
>DAORKJ010000186.1:0-3251 GCA_035439505.1 Chitinophagales bacterium | reverse complement strand
AGTAATAATTGAACTTGCTAATTACATCAATAACGAGATTAAAAAAAACAATTTAATAGAGGTACCATTAATATTTAAATGAAATCTATGAGAATCCCCATAACTTTTTACAAATGTCTAATTCTTTTTATAATAGTTGGATACTCATCCATATATGGACAAACAATTCCGGCAAAAGAAAATATACTAAAGAATATCCCTATACATGCTAGCAATCAAATTTTCCCACAATTGGCTGGAAAAAACGCCTACAACAGTTGGTATAAATCAATAGGAAAAGAAATTGTAAAAAAAGAAAGTTTAAATGATAAAATACTTGATAGTATTAAAGCTGAAAATTTGATTAGAAAAAAAAACTGGTTAGCAAATAATAAAATAATAAATTATGAAGAAAAGCAAAGTGAAACCAGTGGCGTGGTTAGCCCCAAAATTGCTTTAGATTGGAAGGGCAATGATTTACGTAATGTAACACCAACTGATAACGCAATCGCGGTATCAGATTATGGGATGATTGTTACTTGTGACAATTATTGTATGGAGGTATATGATCAAACCGGTTTGCAATTTATAAACGATTTGGTTTGGAGCGACTTTTTTCCATCAGATATACTGAATTCTACATTTAGCGATCCAATGGTGATATATGACCCTGAAGAGGATAGGTTTGTTTTAATAATTATGCACGGCAGCTCTTCAATGACATCAAAGTTAATTGTAGCATTTTCAACAACATCAGATCCAACTGATAGTTGGATATATTATATAATTGATGGTGATATTACAGATGATAATCAGTGGATTGATTTCCCCAAAATTGGCTTAACAACCGATGACATAATAATTACAGGAAATTTATATGATGATTATGATGTATTTCAACAGGCTTTAATATTAATGTTTCCCAAGTCGCAAGGATACAATTCTGAACCGATAACCTACCTATACTTTTCAAATATCTTTGATGTAAATGGCAACAAAGCGTCAAGTATTTCTCCAGCAACATCTGGAATTTCTGCTCTAACCGATAAGGAATTTTATTTAATTGATAATTACGGGTCAGGTGGAAATGAAGTGTTTTTATATAAAATTACTGGCGATTACCTTTCTGATGACGTTGCACTTAATTCTTGGTCAATTCCAACCAATAATTATTCACCAGCAGCTGATGCCGTTCAATTATTTACAACAGATTTATTGGAAATTATTGATTGTCGGATTATTAGTTCCTTTTATTTCAATAATTATGTTCATTTTGCGTTTACCTCTGAACGAGAAGGGTTTGGTGTAATTAATTACAATCGATTAAACGTTGATTCTTTAATTAATTACTCTACTACTTTCGGATTGCCTGGTTTCGATTATGCTTACCCCGCAGTCATGTCAGTCGCTTGCGATGAAACTCCTTCTGATTTATACACTACTCTTGACCCATCTGTTTTATTAGTATTTCTTAGGACTTCAAATGTTAGTTATCCCGAATTTAGGGTGGTTGGAGTTGATCATAATATGGAGTGGACCGATGGTAGTCTGCAAATACAACAAGGGTTTACATATGTTGATTTATTAGCCGGCCCATCAGAACGGTGGGGAGATTACACAGGAATTTCAAAAAAATTCAATGCAACCTCTCCAACAATCTTTGCCGCTGGCGCTTACGGAAACCCATCGGTTTATAGGCCTCATGGTTTTACTACGTTTATTGCAAAATTAAATGTCCTCAACGAACTAACCTGCACAACCATCCTTGATCAGCTTAATCCAATAACTAGTCAAATTAATAATAACAATACAATAGAGACAACAAATCTTTACCCAAATCCGGCAAATGATTTTTTAAACATTGAGTTAAAGTTAGGAGAAAATGAAAACTGCACAATAGAATTATATAATACAGAGGGTAAGTTAATTAAAACATTATTCCACGAGAAAACACTTGCGGGGAAATATACTATTCAATTTAATTTAAATGCATTGTCGCAAGGCTCATATTACATAATAATGAAAACGGAGACTGGCAACCAGATTGTTAAAAAATTTATAAAGAATTAAGAAATAAACTCAACTAAACCCATATGTATAGATCTAAATTAAATGGCTCCATAAATAAATTTTTTTAGCAGTTTATTTTTATGTCTATATATTTTTAGTATAAGCTATCATTAAATACTTTTAAAAGCCTAAAATACAAATTGACCTTTCCGTCAAACAACGAAAAATTATATACACATCGTTTGCAAAATGGCCAACAGAAAGGACCACATGTAATAAAAAATCAAAATCAATTAAAATTAAAAAAAACAAATCATGAAAAAATTTAATTTATTTACACTCTTCCTAATTGCATTTACCACAATTAATGCGCAACAACAATCTTCTGTAACTTTAAGATTAAATTCATTGATTCCTAATGGTGATTTTAAAGATGATGACTATGAAGATTTTTTATTTGATGGCGCAGGTGGAGCCGCAACTGGACTTGGATTGGGCCTTGAATTTGCAAAAGAAGTGCAAATTGAAAATTTATCAATTTTAGGAAGCATCGATTTTTTGGTTAATGGACTTTCAAATGAAACTACGAATAACATCGAAGACGATTTAGATCCAGAAGACCAGGTAAAATACTTAAAATACCTAAATATCCCAGTTTTACTTGGCGCCAAATATGTAATTCAAACTACTAATATTGGTATTTATGGAAGATTTGGAGTGGGTCTCGATTATATGAAAATTACTGATTTTGTTATTGAATATGATTTTGATGGCGCAACAAACACTTTATCATTCGATAATTCATTAAAACTGGCTTTTGGAGTTGGTGCTGGAATTTTGGTAAACGATAAAATAACACTTGGTTTCGATTATCTTGGATTAGGAACTCACCCAATTGATGGAAAGGATACCTATGAGGCAAATAGTTATTCAAACGAGGAGGATATCAGCGATTATTACGAAACCCGAGACATTAGCATTTCAGGAATCAAACTTCATGTAGGCTTAGTTTTTTAAGTGAAACATAAAATGCTGTGCGTGGTGCAGAGATTAGTATTTTAAAAGATGATAGTAAAGCCACTTTTTTATTTAAAGGTTTGTTAAAATATTATAGCTCAGGAAGTTTATCGGACCTTGGTTTTGGTGGGTTATTAGGCTTGGCATCAACAACAGAATATGATTATTATTACGGCTATACATCTACTGTTGTTTATTTAAGATTAGGCCTTGAAGCTTCTTATGGAATTGCCATATTTAATTCT
>DAORKJ010000185.1:0-3258 GCA_035439505.1 Chitinophagales bacterium | reverse complement strand
CGAATAATTTCATCTAACAACAACTGACTATTGAGTTGTTCATCGCGGAAATAATGGGGTGGGAATAATTGCGCAGTCATAGAAGGCATCACCGTTACCTCATAACCAAAAATGGTAGTTAAATACGTCGCCACATCAGCAATTAGCGAAAATTCTTCCTCATGACTAATATCGATGGGCAAAATATAAAAGGTAGCATCAGCATTATTGCTATCAATTGGTGTTTCATCGCGAAATTCATCGAGGGATTGACCAAACTCCTGTTGCTCATATAACCACTCTCCGGGTTGAGGTGTGGAGAGGGTATCATATAAATCGGCCAACTGAGTTGCGGTCGATTCAACAGTATTTTTTGGATGATTACTGCATCCCGCTGTGATATACAAAACGGGAAGCAGTAATAGTATCCATTTATCTTTCGAGTACAAATTGTTTGGTGATTATTTTATCCGACATTTTTATCGTTACCACATATACGCCTGCTGCCTGATTTTCCATACCGAAATGTACGGTTTCATCTTGTACACGTTGTACACTTTGAGTATGAATTGTTTTTCCGGTAATATCTGCAACAGTGATATCCGCATCGCTTAATTGTGCAAAATCCAAATCAATAAATATTTCATTTTGAGCAGGGTTTGGATATAAATTCACTTCATCGGCAGGTTTAACAAAAGTTTCAACCGGAGTATAATTACCCACAATAAACTGCATGTAAATCAACCCACCAAAATCGGCTTCAAATGATTTAATAAATGTACCGTCAATTTCTTTTGTTCTGAAATATCCCGAACCATCACTATTTGCCCACCAGCTTAATCCATCTTCACCGTAATCCCATAAATACAATTCGTAACAACCATCTTCAAGAATTAATGTGTCTTTATAAACAGTATTATCAGAAAAAGAAGTCCTTTCTAAAATAGTATTGCCATTTTCATCATACACAAATAAATCGTTTTCGTGTGATGCTGTATTCGTTCTTGTTTCTACAATAAATTCCGAAGGATATGTCGGTGGTATAGCCAATGGTGTAGTGATAGAATTGTTATATACATATTCATCTGTTCCGCCATTCGGGCTGCTTATGGTTGCAATAAATTCAGTTCCTGAACCATTCCATCCGAAATTAGGTAAGGTAACTTCTTCACTTTCCATAAAAGCTAAATTACCGGTCCAGGTATAAGTATCCTGGTCGTAATCTTTTATTCCAAATGTAATATCTAATTTAGTTAAAGGTGTAGCTCCTGTATTGGTAATGCGCACTATCGGATTATTACAAATTGGATTTTTGCGTTGTTGCATATCATCATCACTTGGTGCAATAATGGCATCTAATCTTGCATCTAAATTAAAATTCGGATCACCGTATGTAACTAATTGTACCGAAGTAACATAAGTAGGCACACTACCAACATTATTCCATGTATAATCTTCTGCTGAATAATCAAATGTATAGGTATTCCCAGGAGTAACTTCAGGTGTTAATTCATAATCGTATGTCCATACTTCTGCACCCGGACACCAGTTTGCGCGGTCGTACACCCAAGTTCCACCTTGCGGATAAACTGGATTTACGTCGCAGTTATCTCTCCAAACTTCTTTACTCCAAACAGTGCTGCCATTTACTTTAAAATAATGGTCGCGCGCACAAAATTCAGAGCAGTTAGCAGTGCCACCAAAACCGTGACCGGTAGCGCGAATTTTTACACGTGAATTTTTTGCATTGGCAGGAATAGTAACTGTTTGTGGAGGTGTTAAATCATCAAACGAAGGTGTTAATCCGTAACCATAAAAGCCATACCATAAATTCGTTACCGCAATTGGGTCGCGCGGAGGTGTACCTTCAATAAATAATAATTCGAGGTCTAATAATTCCTGCCAGTTACCTGCATTTAAATGTACTGAATCGTGTAATAAAGGACGGTAATCGCTTAAATCGAAAGTCCAGGTAAAGCCATCACCTAAATCTAAACCAATACCATAAGGTGTAATATATCGTGCTAATTCATGTGTAATTACTACTTCAAAAGGTTCACCATAATATTCCAAATCGCTGTTCACAATATTATCGGTTGCAGCAACTAAAGTTGAATCGGCAATAGTGCCATCTGCATTGTACGTATATACATAAAATTCTGCCGGATATACCAACATGGAATCTGTTGCAGTTAATGGGTCCGCAGGATCGTAAATAATTAATGCAATTGGGTCGGTAATTACTTCTTCAACAACTAGAACTGAATCGATATGACTAACAAATTCGCCTTGTTCAAATTTAACAATAGGGCGCGTTGAAATTTTATTAATATTTCTAAATACATCACCCGAATACATAAAACGTTCCACAGCACCAACCAATGCTAAATCATTATCGCTCACCACATCCGGTTCTGTTAATCCGTTGCCATCATTAAAATTATAATACAATAATAAATTAGCTGCATTAGGATGTGCGCCATCTAAATCTTTATACATATAAGCCGCAATAGTTGCTGCGTCTAATTCTACATTCCAAATGGCAAATTCATCCATATTTCCTGCATAACTTTCGCTGCCACCCCAATTGCCTTTTCCTAAACGCAATTTATCGATGCCTTCCATCAATTTTGTTTTGCCGGTACCGGAATGCCATAACACACCATTTTTATATATTTTCATTGAACCTGTTGTGGTATTTTTGGTAAATGCCCAATGGGTCCAGTTGGCTTCGTAATCTGCAGCTACTGCTACTTTATTAATACGATCGTAACCGCCATCATCACCGGCATCCCAATACACATTGCTATCGCTCCAAGGGGTGTGACTATTTAATACTCTTGCACCACTGCTTGTAACTGCTTCGAATGTTGTTCCGTTTTGTGGTTGAAAATCTGCATTTCCCTGTGACCAAAATGCAACCGTTACCTGGTCGCTTAAACCGGATAAAGGATTGCCAATTACATCTGCATAATCAGGTGTTAAAAATTCAACATATTTATCGTTGGTATTTGCAGTAAGTAATGAAAAGTACGGAGTGGTTGTCATACTTGTCATGTACGATAATCCTGTTGCAGTGGTATTATCATAAGTAATTTCAATAATAATATTGGATAAACCATCCCAATAAAACGGTGTTGTAAAATCTACACCATCCCAACCTAAATCGAATGTGGTATTTTGATTATACACTTCAGTAAATCCCGACTCAAAAACGTTGGATGGAAATTCAGTCAGCACTGAAGATTTCATACGAATACTTAAATGTTTCATTTCATC
>DAORKJ010000184.1:0-3285 GCA_035439505.1 Chitinophagales bacterium | reverse complement strand
AACCACATCGCACATTTATTAAATCTAAAAAAAACTTCGCGCCTTTGCGAGAAACAAACATCAACTGTTATAAATTTAGTTTACCAACAAATAAAAAACCCGCAATGCGGGTTTTTTTATGCGTGAGCATATGAACGTTGAAAGTATTATTTCGAAGCGATTATGGATTCATTTTTGCATAAATAACACCTGCTATAATACCTTGTAAAGTGCCATACAAAATCCATGTTGCAACTACCGAAATTGAAATGGAAATACCACTAAATGTAATCCACATAGCAGGTAATACCGCTATTAAACCATAAATTAACCCCACTTCAGCTCCACGACGAATAGGACCACCTTTAAACATGTGGCGGAAGCGTTGCCAGAAATATTTTAAAGCGAGCGAAACAATAAATGGATGAGCAAAATACATCCAAGTTCGTTTTTCACTACTGGAATATACAGGGTCGAAATATTGTTCGGCTACACCCGGGAAGAAATAAATGGCAATGTATAATGCGGCATAACTGAATGCCAGTAACACTATTACTGCAGTAAAATAAGCTGTAAGGACGCGTTTCATATAATAAGTATTTATTTAATTAATATATGGTTAATTAATATATATAATCTATTTTTTGTTTGATGTATATTTATAGTGCAGTGAATGCACCACAATTATTCCACAAAGTTAGATAGTGTCAAGCTACAAAAGGTGACTGAAATTACTTTGCACTGTATAAAGATTACAGCTTTAAATCACCTATTATGAAATGCTTCAAACTAATCACCTTTGTTATTTTAATTGTTCCTGCCATGGTTTTGCGGGCACAAAGTAGTTATGTGCTTGCCGGCGACCATAAAATAACCATAGAAGGTTCTTCCAATGTACATGATTGGGAAGAAGTAGCCCAAACAGCTTCAGGCGATGCATCTGTGTTGTGGAATCCTGATGCCTCATTTGCTATCCAAAAATTTAATCTTAAAGTGAGCGTAAAATCTATTAAAAGCGATAAAGGCTCTATAATGGATGATAAAACTTACGATGCATTAAAAGGCGCCAAATATCCTTATATCACTTTTAAAATGTTGTCAGTAAAATCGATGACAAAAAGTGGTAGTGGTTATGCACTTAAAGTGAATGGAGAACTCACCATTGCCGGTGTTACTAAAAATGTAGATATCAATGGTACTGTATCCGTAAAAGAAAATGGTAAACTCTTAATTGAAACATCAAAAGCATTAAAAATGACCGACTTTGGTATTGACCCTCCAACTGCTATGATGGGTGCAATGAAAGTAGGCAACGATATTACTATCAAATTTAAATTGAATTATACCTTAAAATAAAGTCATCAAATTTTTAACCTGTATAAAAAATATGTTATGAAAAATTCAATCAACCAAAAATTACTGGCTTTAGCGCTAACTGCTTTGTCAGTATTGTCACTGAATGCACAAAACAATCAAAACGACAAAATCAATTACGACCGCCCTTACGACAAAGCCGGTATTAATGTATTTGAAACAACTAAAAAAGATGCAGTTACTTTCACCGGATTTCAATTGAAAATAAGTGGTGGATTTACTCAACAGTATCAGGCATTGTCACATGAAAATACAGCAGATGTTATTTTAAAAGATAACACACTTACTGCAACTGCAGGTGACTCTGTTAATATTAATGCCTTATATCCAATGACTAATGGATTTAACCTTGCAACTGCGAATTTAATTTTAACTGCACAGTTAGCTGATGGTATTGCCATTAAATTAGAAAATTACATGTCTGCTCGTCACCACAACGAATTTTGGGTAAAAGGTGGTTATATTCAAATGGATAAATTACCATTTTTTGGTAACCCACAATGGTTTGCAGATAATTTCACCGTTAAAGTAGGACAAATGGAAGTAAACTACGGTGATGCACATTTTTACAGAACAGATAATGCGAACGGTATTTACAACCCATTTGTAGGCGAAAATATCATGGATGCATTTGCAACTGAAATTTCCGGTGAATTATATTACAAACCAGAAAACGGTATTATTGCGATGTTAGGTTTATCATCAGGATTATTAAATGCAGACTTATCTATTTTTAAAGATCCTGCAACCGGTGATACTATTGGAAGAAAACCATCTGTATATGCTAAATTAGGTTACGACAAACAATTAAACAACGATTTAAGAGTTAGATTAACCGGTTCTGTTTATGCAAATGGTGGAACTTCACGCAATACCTTATATGGTGGTGACCGCGCAGGTTCAAGATATTATTTAGCAGGTGAAGCACAATATTACATGTCAGGAACAACTTTAACCGCTGCTACTCCAACTAATAAAGCTTTCTCAGGAAGAATTGACCCAGGTTTCTCCAGCAATTTAATGAGTATTATGATTAACCCATTTGTTAAATTCCATGGTTTAGAAGTATTTGGAACTTATGAAATGTCAAGTGGTAGTGCAGGTTTAAGCAACGTATTAGATTCTGTTGATCGTTCATTCAGCCAAATTGCAGGATCTGTAGTTTATCGTTTCTTACCAGAAGAACAATGTTATGTTGGTGTTCGATATAATACAGTAACTGGTCGTTTATATGGATATTCTGACGATGATGGTGATGTAAATGTAAATCGTTTACAAGTTGCCGCAGGTTGGTTCCCAACTGAAAATTTATTACTCAAAATTGAGTACGTAGATCAAAAATATGATAATTTCAAAACTACCGACGTTCGAAACGGACTTGAATTCAAAGGTGTGATGGTTGAAGCATCTGTAGGATTCTAAGTAGCATAATGAATAGGTTGAAAAAATCCCGCGTCAATTGATGCGGGATTTTTGTTTGTAGTATGATGTATTTAATTACTGCTTAATAAATGTGTTTGTAAAATGTTCATTTTCTGCAACTACTTCTATAACATACATGCCGCTGTTGTAATTAGCAACATCTAACAATAAATTTGATTGTTGAATGTTATGTTTGAGCATTAATTTTCCGGTAATATCATAAACCGATAATTGACAGGCATTTAATGGTCGGGTAAATGTAATGTGTAATACAGATGTGGCCGGATTTGGTTGCAATTTCATTATTACATCAATTTCCTGCTCCTCAATTCCGGTAATACAAGGCATTACCAATAATGAACCCGGAGTTCCGGCTGGGCAACTTTCCATCCAATTAGATGGTTTATTCATATTCTCTCCAATGCTTACAATTTGTAAAGCAGTTCCACCGCCATCAGGCGATAAAGGATAAGGCGCAACATCTTCAAAACTTACACTTTGGAAAATTTG
>DAORKJ010000183.1:1245-3331 GCA_035439505.1 Chitinophagales bacterium | reverse complement strand
ACAGCTGCCGTATTGGTTGAATCTATTACCCATTGGGCTTTGCCAAGGCTAATAATCATCAACATAACACCAAATAATAACAATCTCTTTTTCATAATTTTGGTTTTTAGAAAACATGTTTATACAACAAAGTTCTCCCGAAAACCAAGGGTGTAATGTGACTTTTGTTACTTAGCGGGGTGACAGATATTGCTGGTTTCCAGCATTTTTATAGGTGTATTTTTGGAGATTAATCCCGTGGGATTTATTTCCCGCCATTTAAAAACAATGTGTTTAAATCACCGCGTTTTTTAATATCATTTAAAACTGTTTCCTGTTTTACAAAGAAAAAGGGGGGAAGTTGCTCCCATTGCTCAGGTTGGTAAGTGTATTTGACAAATTCGTTGTTTTCATAGTTGTTTAACTGTTGCATAAGGATATCATCAATAATATAACCAATAGAATCGCAAGTCCATTCCGAATAATCGGTTATTTGATAAACTTCCTGATTGGTTGCCACATGAGTAAATGAATTAGTATGTGCATGGAAAATATTTTTAACAAAGTATTTGCCATTTAAATTGAGATAATTTATTTCCAAATAGCCTTCATCAAATTCGCCCGTGTATTTTAAATCAGGCATTAAAAAATTATTGTTTTTTGGATATTCATATTTTGGGTCGCGTTTGGCTTCGCGTACAATTTTTAAAATGGCATAATTGTCTTTATTAATTATATAATATCCACTCTCATCAGCTTCACCATAAAAATCTTCAGATGAGTAATTATCAACTCCGTGATTTTCACCTGTAATACCTCGCAAGCTATAACTAATTACCCATGTGCTGTCAGTAGAGGTGGAGTCAATATAAAAATCACCATGTCGTAAAAAATACGGTGTAAGTAACGAGTAGTCGTGATGATAAACCGGATTTTGTTTAAAAACATCATATAATGCACGGTCGTAATATTGGTCTATGGCTATCGTATATCTTGTGCGTCTTATTTTTTGTAAACCAAAAGCTTCATCGCAATTTAATTTATTATTTTCATTTTTAATCCGCATTACTGTGGCCACATTTGCTTCCGTAATTTCACGAAATACATGATTTATTTTTTTATAGTTGCGATAAAATCCAAATGCGATATGCGCAGAATCAGCATATAAATAGGGGAGTTGTGCTGCTGCTTTTTGCATTATTTTCAACCCATCGAGATATTCAATAGGCACAGTTTCCAATTCATAAGGTGGACAAAAAACTACCACCGGTGAAAATTGCGTATTGGGTTTAGGAATACTAATAGCAACATGACAATTTAATCCAAGCACAGTCAAATTGATGGCTCCGGTATCAGGTCGGTTTATTTCAAATTTCCCTAAACTATCGGTGCTGTAAAGTCCTCTCACACCTTCCAATTGAATAGGGCAGTCAGCCATTGGCGAGTTAGTAGCAGAATTAATAATAGTAGCAGTGTATATATGTTGCGCATTGATTTGCATGGGTGCGCAAAAACCAATCAATACCAACCAAATAATCACCACATATTTCATATCCACCAAAATTATACATTACTATTCATTCAATTTCATCCCAAAGTAAAATTTAAATACACCCCCCGCAACTTCCTACCTCCCCGCCTTCCCGGCAAAAAAAAAGCCCCCACAATAACGCGGAGGCTCCAAAAAAAATATCATAAATCACTCATTAATTAAATTTAACGCAGAACCTGCTTTAAACCATTCTATTTGTTGTTGATTATAAGTATGATTAACAGTAATATTTTCGCTGCTGCCATTACTATGATTTAACACTAAAGTAAGCGGCACATTCGGAGCAAATGATGTTAAACCAATAATATCAATTACATCATCTTCCAAAATTTTATCGTAATCATTTTTATCTGCAAAAGTTAACGCTAACATGCCTTGTTTTTTCAGGTTGGTTTCGTGAATACGCGCAAACGATTTTACTAAAATGGCACGTACACCTAAGAAACGTGGTTCCATAGCAGCATGTTCGCGGCTTGAACCTTCACCATAATTTTCATCACCAACTACAATTGAACCAATTCCTGCAGCTTTATAATCGCGTTGCACTTTTGGTAC
>DAORKJ010000183.1:0-1145 GCA_035439505.1 Chitinophagales bacterium | reverse complement strand
GGTTCGTCTAACATCACCGCAACACCATCTTCATTAATTAATGTATCGGTAAGCGGATTAAATGTAATAGAACCTGCAATGGCTAAGGCAGTTACAATTTCCGGTGACGCAACAAATGCATGCGTATTCGGATTACCATCGTTGCGTTTTGCAAAGTTTCTGTTGAAAGAAGTAATAATGGTATTTTTTCTTTCCGGGTCGTTGCTGTGACGTGCCCACTGACCAATACAAGGTCCGCAAGCGTTGGCTAACACAACACCACCAATTTTTTCAAAATCGGCTAAAATACCATCGCGTTCAACTGTATATCTCACTTGTTCGCTGCCAGGGGTGATGGTAAATTCTGATTTAACTTTTAATTTTTTTGCTACTGCTTGTTTTGCCAATGAAGCAGCGCGGTCTAAATCTTCGTAACTGGAATTGGTGCAAGAACCAATTAAACCTACTTCTAATTCTGCAGGCCAGTTATTCGCTATAACCGCATCTTTTAATTTTGAAATCGGCCAAGCTAAATCCGGTGTAAAAGGACCATTTACATGTGGTTCTAATTCACTCAAATTAATTTCAATAACCTGATCAAAATAAGCAGATGGATTAGCATATACTTCTGCATCACCATTTAAATGTGCAGCAACAGTATCTGCTAAAGCAACAATATCAGAACGATCGGTTGCATTTAAATATCGGCGCATGCTATCATCGTAACCAAATACAGATGTTGTTGCACCAATTTCAGCACCCATATTACAAATTGTGCCTTTACCTGTGCAAGAAATACTTTCTGCACCTTCACCAAAATATTCTACAATTGCACCGGTTCCACCTTTAACGGTCAAAATTCCGGCAACTTTTAAAATCACATCTTTAGCACTGGTCCAGCCACTCATTTTACCGGTGAGTTTCACACCAATTAATTTCGGCATTTTAAGTTCCCAAGGGAAACCTGCCATCACATCCACAGCATCGGCACCACCAACACCAATCGCTACCATACCTAAACCACCGGCATTAACAGTATGACTGTCGGTTCCAATCATCATACCACCCGGAAATGCATAATTTTCAAGCACTACCTGGTGAATAATACCTGCACCCGGTTTCCAAAAACCAATACCATATTTGTTTGAAACGGAAGCCAAAAAGTC
>DAORKJ010000182.1:0-3393 GCA_035439505.1 Chitinophagales bacterium | reverse complement strand
GCGTTAGGGATAGTAACGGAAACCCCCTTTGTCCGCCTCGGAAAAGGGGTTGGAGTGGATAGCCCGACCTGGAGCAGGTTTTTTGGGTGAAAATTGGGATGATTGGGAATGACTTATTTCAGGGGTCGGTTTGGCGAATTTAATTGGTTAGTTTATAAAAAAACCTGCGGAAGGGAACGCCCAAAATCTTAGACAACCGTATAAGGAAATGGGGTAAAATAACGTTTTCATGTGCCGGCGGGAAGTGTACCTTTACCTTCGACTTAGTGTATATATTATTATAGGATGGCAGAAGCGAAAAAAACAACTAAAAAGGCAAAAAAGAGCAATGTGTCGTTTTTGAAAGACGAGCGTGTTAAAAAAACAGCGGGGGTGATGCTGATATTGGCGAGTTTCTTTATTGGAATTGCCTTTGCCAGTTATTTGCTCACCTGGAAACAAGACCAAAGTTTAATTTGGGAACATCCGTGGCGGCAAGTTTTTAATAGCAGTATTGCCGTGCAAAATCATTTAGGTAATCTTGGGGCAGTGGTTAGTCACCAGTTTTTTTACAGCTGGTTTGGTATTGCGAGTTTCTTTTTTGTGATTTGGTTTTTTACTATTGGTGTAAATAGTTTTTTCGCCAAACGTGTATTTAATAATATTACTATTGTTGGTCAGGGCGCCGTAATTATGGTTTGGCTGAGCACTATGTTAGGATTTGTTTTTTATAATGCACAGTTTCCGTACGGTGGTGCATTTGGAAAAGGGACTTCATTTTATTTAGAAAATACATTCGGTAAAATTGGTGCTATTTTAATGCTTACTGCGGCTATGATTATTTACATGATCATATTTACCAAAATTGATTTTAGTTTTTTAGCGAATATGTTCCGCCGCAAACCAAAACCTGAAACTACTGATGCAGACCCGCTTTCGGAGGATGACATGCTTGTTCCGGCAATGGCGGTGGTTGAAGATAAAAAAGAAAATATAATAGTTCCTCCTGTGTATACTTCGAATGAAGAAATTAAGGAGCCGATAATAATGGAATTAAAAAAAGTGGATCCTGTTGTTGAAAAACAAATTCCGGTTACACTTGAAATGGATGAACCTTTAACTACAGTTATTGCTGGTGAAGAAGAACCCATTATGCATGAGCAGGATAATTTAGCATTAGATATTGAAGAGCCGCACGAAGAAATTGTAGAACTGGAAAACATGCACTACAATTTTGATCCGATTTTAGATTTACCGAATTATAAATATCCGACTTTAGAATTATTGGAAGAATATGCCAGTGAAACTATTTCGATAAACACAGAAGAATTAGAGCGTAACAAAGACCAAATTATTGCTACGTTGAATAATTATAATATTCAGATTTCGAAAATAAAAGCGACTATCGGACCAACAGTTACGCTGTATGAAATTATTCCTGCCGCCGGTGTGCGTATTTCGAAAATTAAAAATCTGGAAGATGATATTGCCCTGAGTTTAGCCGCTTTGGGTATTCGTATTATTGCGCCAATTCCGGGTAAAGGAACCATTGGTATTGAAGTACCAAACGTAAATAAAGAAACAGTTTCGATGCGCAGTCAAATTGCGAGCGATAAGTTTCAGCATGCTAAAATGGACCTTCCTGTTTGTCTGGGAAAAACTATTTCGAGCGAAAATTATATTGCCGATTTAACACGCATGCCGCACTTGTTAATGGCCGGTGCAACGGGTCAGGGAAAATCGGTTGGTATTAATGCATTGCTGATTTCATTATTATATAAAAAGCATCCTTCGCAACTCAAGTTTGTAATGGTTGACCCGAAAAAGGTGGAATTGAGTTTGTTTTCGGTGATTGAAAAACATTTTTTGGCGAAATTACCCGGCGAGGAAGATGCGATTATTACCGATACCCGCAAGGTAGTAGCCACGTTGAACGCGCTTTGTATCGAAATGGATACGCGTTATGAATTGCTCAAAAATGCCCAGGTTCGTAATATTAAAGAGTATAATGCCAAGTTTGTAAAACGCAAGCTCAACCCGAAAGAAGGCCATATGTTTTTGCCTTACATTGTATTGGTGATTGATGAGTTTGCCGACCTGATTATGACGGCGGGCAAGGAAGTGGAGATGCCGATTGCCCGTATCGCCCAGTTGGCGCGTGCCGTGGGTTTGCATTGCGTGATTGCTACGCAGCGACCATCGGTGAATATTATTACCGGAACTATCAAGGCTAACTTCCCGGCGCGAATTGCGTTTAAGGTGGCTAGTAAGGTGGATAGTCGCACCATTCTGGACAGCAGTGGTGCTGAGCAATTAGTGGGTAGAGGTGATATGTTGCTGGCAATTGGTAGTGATGTAGTCCGTTTGCAGTGTCCGTTTGTGGATACACCGGAGGTGGACAAAGTGGTGGATTTTATCGCCAATCAGAAGGGATATCCTGAGGCATTTATGTTGCCGGAGTTTGTGGATGAGCAGGCTCAGAAGGAAAAAGCGGAGATTTTGGACGGTGACAGGGACCCACTTTTTGAGGAAGCAGCAAAAATTATTGTGCAACATCAGCAAGGTTCCACTTCGTTAATTCAGCGCCGCCTTAAGCTAGGATACAACAGGGCCGGGCGTTTGATGGATCAGCTGGAAGCTGCAGGTGTGGTTGGGCCCAATGCCGGAAGTAAGGCTCGTGAAGTTTTATATAACGATTTGACACAGTTGGAACAGTATTTGCAAAATCTTGATTGAATTTAATCAAACTAAACTTTAACCAATTAATTTTGCAAAGAATTTCAAACTACGTGTCATGAAAAAAATCTTATCAGGTGTTTTAGTACTTTTTATCAGCGCAAACACTGTTTTTGGCCAGACTTCTGATGCCAATGCTGTAAAACTCTTAAAAGCTGTAGGTCAAAAATACAGTGCCTATAAAACCATGCAAATGGACATTTCACTTACCATCGAAAATCAGGATGCTAAGTCGAAAGAAACCAAAACCGGAAAAGTATCCAGCAAAGGCAATATGTTTAAAGCCGAAATGGGCAACCAAACTATTATTTCTGACGGTAAAACACTGTGGACCTATTTGAAAGATGTGAATGAGGTTCAAATCAACAATTTTGAGCAAGGTCAGGACATTATGACACCAAACGACATTTTCAAAATTGCCGAAAAAGATTACCTCGCATATATGGGTGAAAAAGTTACTGAAGGTGGTAAATCGCTGCAAATAATTGAGCTTACTCCTAAAAATAAAACCTTAAGCTTCAGCAAAATAAAAATGTATATCGACGTAAGCGACAACTCTGTAAAACGTGGTGTTGTTTATGACAAAAATGCTATTCATTACACATATAGCATTTCCAACTTAAAAACAAATATGGAATTATCCGATACTACATTTAAATTCGACAAATCGAAATATCC
>DAORKJ010000181.1:0-3435 GCA_035439505.1 Chitinophagales bacterium | reverse complement strand
AGGTCGCAGTGAGCGACACGCTACCACCTTGACAAAAAGAAATTGGTCCGCCAGCAGTGATGGAAATTGTTTCTGTGATGCCATCGTCGATGAGGCCGTTGCAGTTATCGTCGAGGGAGTTGCAGAGTTCGGGGGATGGTGCACATGGAATACTTGTATAAACAAATGCTCCTCCTACTATATCTTCACCATCAAAATATTTTCCCGCGCCTACCACGATGTCACCGTAACTATCTCCATTTAAGTCTCCAGCACCTGAAACTGAAATACCGAATTTTGCTTCTAATTGATTTATTTCAATAGTTTCGATGTTATCTACATCGAGAGCAAAAGAATTTCCATGGTAAACATATATTTTTCCCTCCCAATTAAAATTACCTGAAAAATTTGGGGATCCAATTATAATATCATCAAAATTGTCGTTGTCCATATCCTGAATCCCAGAAACAGAATTTCCGAATCTTCCATCCTGTATATTATTTTCTAAAATTAATACAGGTACGGAATTTATACCTGTGGATGAGCCTAAATACACAAAAACACTTCCTTCATAGAGTTCCCCATTTGAATAGTTTGGTGCTCCGACAATCAAATCATCAAATCCATCATTATTAATATCACCGCCACCTGCAACAGCAAAGCCGAATTGACATATAGCCTGATTACTTTCTAAAATTGTAGCGGGACTTAAGATAAGTCCAGATGCTGAACCATGGTAAATATATACTCTACCCTCATCAATTTGTCCGTTATCACTTAATGGAGCGCCCACTGCAACATCGTCAAATCCATCTCCATTTACATCACCTGCAGAGCAGACATCATATCCAAAATGCTGAGCTGATAAAGTTCCATTGATTATCAAAGGAGTATTAGTAATTCCAACTGCACTTCCGTAATAAACATAAATCCTCCCTTTAGAGCTATTATACAACGAAGCCCCGACTATAATATCGTCGTATCCATCATTATTAATATCACCTGCACTGGAAACTGCATTTCCTAAACCCAAATCAGACATTGAACCCTCTATCTTTAAATTTGGAATTGCAGGTAAACCTGTACTTGAACCATAAAATATTTCGATTTTCCCTTCTCTAAAACTTGGGTTATCAAACAAAGGTGCTCCAATTATAATATCATCATACCCATCATTATTCACATCTCCTGCACCAGCAACATTACCGAAATCACTATCAGATTGGGTATCGGATCTTACGAATGAAGGTGCTAATTGTATCCCATCAATTGAGCCATTAAATACCATAGCTATACCCATATTCGGTGTGTCAAAGTCAGGTGAACCAATTATAATATCATCAAAACCATCACCATTTATATCACCAGCTTTTGAAACATCATCAACAACTCCATTTTCTGCGATACTAAGGAACCCATCAAATTGAAAATTTAACGATTCATCAATAAATCCATCGCAATCATTATCGTAATAATCCGGTTGCTCCTCAGCATCAGGATATTTTTGATTATTATTATCATCACAATCGCTACCTCCAAGTATATTAAAAGTATATCCTATGCCGGGAGAGCTACATTGCGTTAAAGTAGGTATTGCATCATTATAATAAAAATCCTCATCTGCATCAAAATACCAAATTGTTAATGGATGCTGTAAAGAATCCAAATCGTTACAATCAGAATTATCCAAAATATATCCATCAGGTATATTACAGGTAATAGCACTCAAAATTGAGCTTCCAAAACCATCACCATCTTGATCTGGATAAAATGTTGAAGTTGGACAGTCATTTCCATGAAATACATAAATTCTTCCTTCGTCTGAAAACATGTTATCGTAAAAGTTTGCTCCTATGAGGAGATCACTAAAACCATCATTATTTACATCTCCGGCAAAAGAAATTGATTTTCCAAAAGAAGATGAGGCTTGATTAGATTCGAATGTAGCATCCGGAATTGCATCAATTCCAGATGCAGAACCTTCATAAATATATACTTTACCTTCATTACTGCTACCTCCGTCAAAATCTGAAGCTGCAACTACTATATCAACATAACCATCTGCGTTATAATCGCCTGCTGAAGAAACTGCCTTTCCAAAATGTGCAAAGTATTGTTCATTGTCAATTCTAGTTGAAAAAGTTGTATTCACTCCGGATGCACTGCCCAGATAAATGAAAACACTTCCTGCATCAAATTCTAGAAAGTCTGCTTGATATTCACCAACTATTACGTCATCAAAGCCGTCATTATTAACATCTCCCGCTCCTGAAGTTGAATAACCAAAATATGTTGAATAAAAACCTTCTTCGAGTATTGTAGCTGGTGTTGTAATTAAACCTAGTGCATTTCCGTGGTATAAATAAGCAATACCGCCATCACTATTTAAACCTTCGCCATCAAATTTGTAAGCCCCAATTATAACATCATCAAATCCATCTGCATTTACATCTCCGGCATCTGAAACAGAAAATCCAAATTGCGAATTCCCCTGAAAATTAGACAACGTTGCAATTTCAACCGTATCAATTCCATCAGACGAACCCAGATAAACATATGCATGATCAGATAAATTGGCGCCCACAATGACATCGTCAAATCCATCAGCATTAATATCGCCTGCGTTCGAAACAGCTATGCCGAAATTTGCTCCTACAACATCACATTCAAGGGTGGCATTTGGGATTGGATTTATGCCAGCGGGCGATCCAAGATAAACAAACGCTCTACCTTCATTTGTTTGTCCATTATCGAAAAAATTTGCACCAACAATTACATCGTCAAATCCATCATTATTTATATCACCTGCTGTTGAAACCGAGGCACCAAAATTTGCACTTGCTTGATTACATTCTAAAATCAATGCAGGACTCGTGTTTATTCCAAATTCTGAACCATGAAAAATGTATGCTACACCTTCATTTGTTTGACCATTATCATACAAATACGCTCCGACAATCACATCGTCATAACCATCTCCATTTACATCTCCCGCATTTGAAACAGCATTACCAAAATTAGCACTAAATTGATTTCCATCCACAATACTCTCTGCATCAGGTGTTTGACCAAAACATTTGAAAGTATTGAAGATGATAAGCGAGATTAATAAACTGGGTTTCATATTATTTTAATTTATTTTCATAAATTTTACAGTTTCTACTTGATCCTTTACCTGTATAGTAATAAAATACATTCCAGCCGGATAAAAAGAAATGTCTATTTCAGATGAAGATGAAACGTTATCAAAGTAACTAATTATTTTTCCAGTACAATCAGCAATCGTAAGTTGAGAATTACAATTTGTTAATTGGTTAATCGAAATAATTACACTACTTGATGCAGGATTTGGATAAACATTTATTATTCTATTATTTGTGAGGTCTTCTTCACGACAAGGTACACTCACCGCAATTGCATTTGAATTTTTAAAACAGCCTGTTGCAGCTTTTGTAA
>DAORKJ010000180.1:0-3442 GCA_035439505.1 Chitinophagales bacterium | reverse complement strand
TACAGAAATTGTGAGTGGTGCGGCTGCTTTGCAGGGGAATTAATTAACAATTGTAAATACTATTTTAAGTCCTGCTTCGTTGAAGTGGGACTTTTTAGTTTATGCAAATTTTAATATTTTTGAATATGAAATATCCCTTATTCATATCCATTCTTCTTATTTGTTTCAACCTGCAGAGTCAAACTATTATTACCGGTTATGTTTTAAATGAAACCGGCGACAATACATTAATTGGTGCAGTAGTTCAGGATTGTAATAAAACATTTGGAACCGTTACTGATGAATTCGGTTATTTTAAATTGATAGTTGATTCGCTGCCTGTTTGTATTAAGTTTTCTTATATTGGTTACGAAGCTAATACTATCACATTAAACAAGTCGGATAAAACTAATTTAAATATCAAGTTAAAAGGTATTGTGCTGAATGAAGTAACAATTAAAAGCACTCAAAAAAATCCTGATGAGCAAATTAATGTCACCAATATTGCTGTTGAAAAATTAAAAGTAATACCTTCCATCGCCGGTGAACCGGATTTAATGAAAGCATTGGCTATTGCTCCCGGAATTAGTTTAGCACAGGAAGGTTCTTCTGTTTTGGTAGTACGCGGAGGTAATCCCGAACAAAATTTAATATTATTTGATGGTATACCACTTTTTAATCCCAATCACCTTTTTGGATTTTTCTCTGCATTTAATCCTTCTGCTATTGGCAATATAAAAGTGTATAAAGGGGATTTTCCTGCGGAATATGGTGGGCGTTTATCTTCAGTAATTGACATCGCAACTAAAGAAGGTCCAAAAAAAGGATATGTAAATAATGAGTTTACTATAGGTACATTAAGTTCAAATATTTATTCTGAGGGTCCACTAACAAAAAATAAGGCAAGTTATACCATTGGCGGAAGAATATCTTATCTTGGTCTTGTATTGCTTCCACAACAGTTTATTGTAAAAGCAAATGGAAGTGGCACCTATACTAATTATTGGTTATATGATGTTAATGCTAATGTAAATACTAATGTAGGTGAAAAAGGAAAACTCAAACTAAGTTTTTTTCATAATAACGATTATTTTTCTCAGTATGATGAATTAAAAGATGACATCTCCCAAATTACATTTAAATGGGGCAACACAGCAGCAGGTGCCTTATATCGTTTACCGTTAAATGATACTACTTTTTTAACTGCGAAATTGAATTATAGTGGATTTAGATTTATAGCCAACCTGGAAAACACTAATACAGTTGATGTTTTAAATGATGTTTATACCGATAAATCAACGATTGGAAATTTAAATGCATCAGTAGGTTTTGACCGACAAATTTCGAAACGATATATATTGTCGTACGGTCTAAGTAATGATATCACATTTGTAAAACCGAATAGCCTGCATTTTGTTTCTTCCATAAATGGCAACATCGAAAATGAGCTGGACACATTTTCTAATAAATTCATGAGTTTAGTTCCATGGGTTTATATTGATAATGAATTGTTTTTAACACCAAAACTAAAGATACATATAGGAGGTAGAGCTGGATATTTTTATAATGATGGCTACAGCGAACTTTTATTAGAACCCAGAATTAGCTTGTCTATAATCCCCAATGACTTTACAGCATGGAATTTTGCTGTAACAACGATGAGTCAACCTTTTCATTATTTATCACTCAATTCAAGTACACTGCCAAACGAAATATGGCTTCCGGCTACTGAATCAGCACCGGTTGAATCAGCCTCGCAAATGAGTGTTGGGTGGTTCAAAAATTTTCATAAAGCTGACTTAAAAGTTACTGCAGAAGTATATTATAAAAATATGCACAATCTGGTGTCCTTTATCCCTGGTCAATCTAGTTTATTTAACGCCTCCAGCGATTGGACAGAGCGAATTATTCCATACGGAATAGGCCAGGCTTATGGTGCAGAATTGTTTGTTGAAAAAGATTTTAAATATTTAAATCTTACCTTAGAATACACGTATAGTAAAAGTAACCGACGTTTTGGAGGAATAAATTACGACAAAGCCTATCCTTCAAAATACGATATCACACATGATATCGGTTTAACAGCCGGGTTGCAGATAACTGATAAATGGTCAGTACAATCATTATTTGTTTATCAAACCGGAAGGCCGGTTACGATGCCGTCGGCTGTATTTATTGATCCGGGTGGTTTGCCATCCTATATTTACGACGAAGTAAATGGAAATCGTTTACCTGATTATCACCGATTAGACATTTCGTTCATCAGAGAGAAACAAATTTCAACGTATAAATTCAGTAAATGGACGTTTGGAGCGTATAATATTTATGCAAGAAGCAACCCGATGTACCTAGAAATAAATTATGGAGGACTTCCGGTAGACGCATATCCTCCGCTTGGATATGAATCGTTTGTTACGCAGCAAACCGTTTTCAAATTTGTTCCATTTATAAGTTACAGTTTAAAATTTTAACATGCGTAATTTGTCAAAATACCTATTTCTCATAACTTGTTTATACATTGTTTCTGCATGTAATAAGCGGCTGGATAATTATGATTTGGAATATAGTGGCGACCGCCTGGTGGTGTTTGGTAATATTTCAAATGAAGATGGCGTTAAAGTGTATTTAACACATACGCTTCCCCCAACCGGAATTTATTATTTGGATGATATTGATGTTAATGTAAGTGGAGCACTTGTTACACTTTTAGAAAATAATATTTTAGTGGATACTTTGGAAGAATCGGAACCGGGTTTTTATGTGGCTTCCTTTTTACCAACCCCGGGCAATAATTATTCAATTCAAATAGTTACTCCCGGTTTTGAAACTGTTTATTCTTCAATTGTAACTTACCCTGAACCCATAATACTTGATGGAATAAACTATGAAACAGGGTTTGAAGATATAAATGGTGACCCGGCTTTTTCAGTGAAGCCTATTTTTACAGACAATATAATCCAAGACAATTATTATTGTTTTGGATTCAAGTTATTTGTTGGCGAGGTAACATATACCGGTAATATTTTTGTAAGCCCTGATGACGAAGTCTTAAGCTGCAAATCTGGTGATTTAATTTTTGACGAAAGGTTAAATAAGGTATATTCAGACAATTGTTTTCCCGGTAATTCTTTCCCTCTAACATTTATTGGTGCGAAAGTTGAACACCAAACTGAAATCATACCTTTCGATAAATGTGAATTTACAGTAAGTGCTGTGTCTAAAGAATTAATGGATTATGTTACTAACCAATCGACAACTACCGGCATCGAATTGTTATTTAGCGACCCTAAGTTAAATTACACTAATATCACAAATGGGTTTGGTGTTTTTTGGGCTCAAAGTGATACCACTTTTGTTTATCATTTCTAGACTAAAACATCAACCACCCAACTCTTCTAAAATCTTATTCGCCTCAACAGTATTCATGTTCTTCTTTTTGCCTTCCGCAATGGCTTGTTGTGCA
>DAORKJ010000179.1:0-3467 GCA_035439505.1 Chitinophagales bacterium | reverse complement strand
ACCAGGCTATGATATCAAACATGATAAATGCGGGTTGTTCATACCGGTCGGTTTGTATTTTATTCAATTCATTTTTTAAGCGGATAAACTGTTTTTTGGCAGATGTTTTATCTGTTACATGAATTAAATTTTTACGCATAAAACGAATAAGTGTTTGCTCGAAAGTATAGAGTTGATCTAAGTGCAATAACATACGGTAAACAGACCTAACCAGGTAGGGTAGTAGATGCTTATTGCCTAATTCATAATGCATAAGTAATTTGATTATTTGCAAACTATTAAATAAATCCGCTTTGCTGTTTTGAAGATTCCCCGACTCTAATTTTTGTAAATAAACAAAAGCTTTATTAAAATCACCTATTATAAAATTATAATACAATACACTAAAATACATTTCGTTTAATCGATGACCGGGAATAACCCTGGCATGTGTATCAATAAATAGCTCAAATTCGGCCATGTAATTACCAGCAAGCTGCATCCAGCCGTTTTCTAAATAAATGCCCATTCGGTAATTGAGTTCATTAAGGCTGATGCGCAACATTAATTCCTTCGACCTGCGTTGCGATTTGCTCAGATATTGAGGTATATCATGTAGTTTATTGAGTAAGCGCAAAGCATCATTGTATTTTTTTAAACGGATACAAATAATAATTTGATTGCCAATAGCGCTGATTAATCCAATTGGATTTTCACGTATTAATATTTGATTATCCCCATATGAATCGATAATGGCAGCATTATAAAATAAGGCTTCCTCGTAATTACCTGTTGATAAGGTAAAGGCCATCAAACTATAGTTCCACAACCGCTTCGAACGAATAGTAGTGGCTTTATCGGCCATTTGTTTGGTTTGTGTGGTAAAAGACGACAATGCTGCAAAATCTTCCGATGAACGTGCATGACCATATCGTTTATTTAAAAACCCACTCATGCTGCCTAAGTGTTTAAATTCGGCTTCAGTTTGAAGCGTGTTTACCACATGTATTTCCTTTTGTAATAATTGATCTATGCCATTTTCATTATACTGCTCCAAATGCTCAACTCCAAGTAACATGCGTTCTACATCCAACAAATCAACCAAGGCTGAATAATAGCCTATTTCGGTTGCAGCTGCAATAGCCTTATCCAATAGTTTGCGGCACTGGCTGTAAAGCGACTTCTCGTATAAGAAATGTAAATCATCCACCATAGCTCGGATTTCCCGCTGTTTATTGCGGTTCCTGTAAAAAGCGCGCATGGAACTTAGGATTAACTGATATAAATGCACCTTCAAAACATCCAAATGCCCGACAAAACCGGTGCCTTTTAGCCATGCTTTTAGACTGGCATCATCCTCGAAACCACGTTTGGCTATGGCTTCGAATACTTGTAACAAGTGACTATTCTCCCTGTTAAAACCGGCTTGCAGACTGAAATAACGTCGCTCGGCTTTAGTTAGGGCTTTTATTAACAGGTAAATATTCCCGGAATAATTCATTGAAACTTAGTATTCATAGGCAAAATTAAGCTAAAAGTGTGCATTATAGTAGCCAAAAACTGAATTAGGTACTTAATAACTAGGGCTTATTTTGTTTGGCATCCAAAATCCTTAGTATGAATTTTGACTTAAGTATGAAAAGCACGAATAACCCAATTATGAAAAGCCTACACGTCACTATGGTTTTGGCAGCATGCACTTCTTTAACGAGTGCTATGCCTGTCTCGGCTGAAGGGCAGATTACAACTGCCTCCGAAGCTACCGTGACGCCATTGATTGCTACGACATTTTTAGAAAGCGCCGACATCGATGGCAATGGTATACTCGATTTAATTTCGGGTGTAAAAGGCAACACTTCTGTACAAATTTTCCTCAACTCTGGTGGAACTGCTCAGCAACTGACCAATGTAAAGGCTGGTGGTAATGTAGTTAATTTATCAACAGCGGTTTCAGGATTGTATTTTGCTGATTTAAACAGAGATAGATTGCCGGAACTTATTACAGCTTTTGCACAAGGGACTACTGTCATTGTGCAAAAGAATCAGTCAACAACAGGAACAGCAGTATTTGCAGCGGAGCAACATTTTGATATTAAACGCAATGCGCAGTTATTTTTTGCTTGCGACCTCAATATGGATGGTTATCAGGATATTATAGCTGCCTCCGATAATAACCTGACTTTTTATAAAAACAATTGCACGTCGAAAGCCGGCGATATTAATTTAAGTATAGCGAGTGAGCAACAATTGGCAGGATTTATCAATGCTGTTAAATGCGCTGATATGGATGGTGATGGCAATATTGATATTATTACGTCTACATCAAATGGTATTTATGTTTTGAACGGTAAAGGCAGTGGATTTAATTTTGACGATGCATATGCCGGAGATAATTACGTGGCTGTTTCAGGAATGGATATTGGCGATTTAGATGGTGATTATTTACCTGAAATTGTAATTAGTCATTGGCCTGAAACACAATTTAGTATTTTACGCAATATCTCACAACCGGGAAGTATGCGCTTTACTGCCGAAAATCCAATTACTTGTGCTGGAGCCAACGACATTGCCTTATGCGATTATAATCAGGATGGTTTATTCGACATTCTTACACTTGCTGATGGCGCAGGATGGAATATTGCAGAAGTGTTTAGAAATAAAACTGCTGCACAAGGCCGATTTATTTTTGCAGCACCGCTAGCCATCTCCGTTGAAGGCAATCATTTTGAAATAAGCGACTTCGATAACGATGGCACTGATGATATTGCTGCTGTTAATCCTTTAAATAACAAGGTAGCTATCAATTTTAATCACGGTAATTCCGCAAATGATGTATTTAATCAGTTTGAGGCTTTTTGTGGTGAAGATGGATTTACGTGGATGACCTGGTCGGTTAAAAAACAAACAGCAAAATCTCAATATATTATAGAAAAAACTATAAATGGTATAGATTTTGTTGAGGTAGGCTCTATTGTTGCCAATCAAAATGTAAGTAACCTTAATTACGAATTTATTGTAAATGAGGAGAATAGTTTAACAGCAGGTTATAGGATCAAAACTGTTGATGAAAATAATAGTATTCATTATGCCGATTTGATTTTAATTGAACCTTGTGATCAGGCGGTTACTGATTTTGTTTGTGTTTTTCCTAATCCGGTAGATAAATTGATGAATTTTCAATTTAGTGTTAAATCAGATTTGGAATTAAATTTTGAAATATTGGATGCCCGAATGCAACCTATTATGCATAAAAATGCATCGGTTACTCCGGGCACAAGAACATATACACTCGATATAGGCGAACTTGGTAAAGGTTCCTATCTTTTGGCTGTCAGATTTGGCAACCTTGCGCCGAAAGTTTGTCGTTTTGAAAAATTGTAGTGTGTGGTGCTGAAGTCGTGTTTAGCACCTATACCCGTTCACTTTTGTGAACGGGTTTTTTTATGCGTATTCGGTTATCATGTTATGATTATCTTTGCCCTAAACAT
>DAORKJ010000178.1:2033-3693 GCA_035439505.1 Chitinophagales bacterium | reverse complement strand
CAACCTCTCCGCTATGGGCAAAAGGTTTATTCCCGCATAAATAGGAAAGTTTAATAGTCGCCAGTTTACTTTATCATAAAAGACGTATCCGGCCGAATCGCTCATGGTAAAATAACTTTGTGTTGAAACAAATTCAAGACCAAGCTGTCCATAAAAAATATTTCCGGAACGAGCATAGGCACCTATTTGATATCCTGCTCTGGATTCAGCCGATAATTCAGGAGATTGCATAGAGACATTAGAAAAATTCATACCTCCATAAAAGCCGGCATGCGTTTGAGCAAACGTTGGTAAACTCATGAGGACTACACTGCATATCACAATAATTTTTTTCATAACCTTGAGTTTTAGTAATCGTTCTCTTTGTATACAAAAAAAATTACACCAAACTGGTATGCCTACTTAATAAATCGGCTGAAAATGCTACTATACTTCACTTTCAGACTGTAGTTGTTAATTATTTTGTTTCAAACAATAACCAGCTAAATTGGGGAATTATCCCTCATATTGGTTAAAGATGACACTTAAACAGGTTAAAATAAATGGTGGATGTAATTAATTGTTTAAATTAACATATGCAATATTTCCTATCACATGTAGCCTAAATTCAGGTATTCAATTAACGTGTATGCTGTAAACAATCAATTTAAATAATAAAATTGGTTTAATGGTTATTGGATTAGATTATTTATAAGGTTCTTCCCGTTCTTATAAAAGATTAAACTTAAAACCGTAAAAACTGTTAACTTTACTATATCACAAATACTATTATGAAAAACAGGCTACTAGTTACCATTGTTTTATTGACCGCCTTTTGCACATTAAAAGCGCAAGTTACTATTATAGATAGTATCATGGCAGGTGGTATTTATCGAAATTATCGGTTATATATTCCGACTGCGTATTCCGACGATACACCCGCACCATTGTTGTTTAATTTACATGGGTATTCATCTGATGCGTTTGGACAGGCAGTGTATGCCAATTTTAACCCAATAGCTGACACGGCAGGTTTTTTAACGGTAATTCCAAATGGCACATTAGATATTTTTGGTATTCGCCATTGGAATATATTTGGTGCTCCGGGAGTCGGTGTTGATGATGTTGCATTTTTAAGTGCATTAATTGATAGTCTGGATGCCGAGTATAATATAGATTTAAATCGCGTGTATTCAACAGGTATGAGTAATGGCGGATTTATGAGTCATGCACTTGCCTGTGAATTAAGTAATCGTATTGCCGCAATTGCTAGTGTAACCGGAAGTATTGATAAGGACAGAATGCCGTTTTGCGACCCGCAACATAATACTCCTGTAATGCAAATTCATGGCACTGCGGATGAAACAGTTCCTTATGATGGCAATTTCGAATTTTTACCTGTCGATTCAGTTATAAGTTATTGGGTGAATCAAAATCATTGTGATGCAACTCCGATTTTTAATGAAGTACCTGATATTGTTACCACCGATTTATGCACTGCAGAACATTATGTATATGGCAGTTGCTACAAAGAAACACAGGTGGAATTATTTAAAATTATAGATGGTGGTCATACCTGGCCGGGAACTGCAATTACATTTTTGGGTGTTACGAATTTAGATATTAATGCGTGTAGAGAAATTTGGCGATTTTTAAGTCAGTATCGTTTAGATGAACTGAC
>DAORKJ010000178.1:0-1933 GCA_035439505.1 Chitinophagales bacterium | reverse complement strand
TTTTTTTAAAATCCAAACCCAAGTCTACCCTTTAACTCCGGCGATAATTCAGGTAGTTTATTGCGTTGAATTAGGAAGCTGCTTAAAAAAGCAAAATCTTTAAAAATATAATGTTTGTTGAGTGCCCCTTGTAAATATTCTTTTCCGGAACTTCCGCCGGTGCCAACGCGGGAGCCGATCATGCGGTGTACCATATTGATATGACGGAATCGCCAGGTGGCCATTTGTTCGTCGATATCCAATAAATTTTGCATGAGCTGAAATGGCATTTGTAAAATAGGATTGCCGCGATACAATGAAATAAATAATGCATTACGCATTGCTTCACTGCTTAATATGGTATGTTCGCTTTTGTGTTCGCTTAAAAATATTTTTTCGAAGGTTTCGATATTTTGTTTTTCACCTTCTACTAATGTAGATGCATAGGCTTTTAAATAATCGTTCCAAAATGCATGATAGCCGGAATCGTTGGTATTTGGTGTGTGATAATTTGCCCACAATTGTGCATCATTAAAAAACGGCATACGCCTTAACCAATCGTCGATTAATTCCAATAATGTTTTTTGCGATTCTACTTCTTTTACAAACTGCACATATTCCGGTTTGAGCATACTTAAATAATATTGCTGACCGTGACGCTCATCGAATTTTAATCCGAGTTTAGCTTCCAGCATTTTAAATTGCCAGCTTTGAAATCCGGATGCGGGACGCAAAAAATCGCGGAACTCATGAAAATCGAGTGGTGTCATGGTTTCGAGAATATCGATTTGTTGCACCAATAATTTCAAAATGGTGATGACACGCGAAGTGCGATGAACAATGGTTTGTAATTCTGCCGAATTATCATTTACGGCATCTTTACGCATGATGGTAAGCGCTGAATCAATTTCGAAGTGAATTTGTTTGAACCATAATTCATACGCCTGATGAATTACGATAAATAACATTTCGTCGTGGGCATGGGCATTTTCTTTATCGCTTTCAAGGGTTTGGGCGTTTAATATCTTTTCGAGCTGGAGGTATTCGGTATATTCGACAGGTTTGCGGGTCATTGGTCAATTTTTTTTCAAAAATACATTGTTTGAGTGGAAAATGAGGAAAAGGAACACGGACCCCGCGGGGCGGGGCGCGGATGTGGCGGATTGGCCTGCCTGGCGGCAGACAGGCGCGGATTTTTTGGTGGGGTGTGGTGAAAAGGAACACAGATTGAACGGGTTGAACGGATTTGAGCGGATTTTTTTAGATGTGTGGTGAAAAGGAACGCGGATTGAACGGGTTAAACGGATTGGTGCGGATTTTTTGGTATGGTGTGGTGAAAAGGAACCTGCCTGGCGGCAGACAGGCGCGGATTTTTTGGTGGGGTGTTGAAAAGGAACGCGGATTGAACGGGTTAAACGGATTTGCGCGGATTTTTTGAATGATGTAGGGAGGTGTGTTGGTTTTTTAGATGGCGGGTTTTGGATAGGCCTGCCTAGCGGCAGATAGGTGGTGATTTGTTTGCTTCAGATAAATTTCATTTTTTTCGATAATGTGAGTAAAACCTTTATGTAGGGGCGAATTGAATCCGCCCTTACATAAAGGTTTTGCGTTTGGTTAGGAAAAATGAACTGATTTTCTGGATGGTTTGGGTGAAAAGGAACCTGCCTAGCGGCAGACCGGCGCTGATTTTTTGGTGGGGTGTTGAAAAGGAACGCGGATGACACGGATTGGGCGGATTGGCGCGGATTTTTTGGTATGGTGTGGTGAAAAGGAACCTGCCTGGGGGCAGACAGGCACGGATTTTTTGGTATGGTGCGTAGTAAAGGACCTGCCTGGGGGCAGATTGAAGTGGATTTTTTTGTGGGTTGGATAGTTTATATGTAATGTTTACTCTGAACCGCGTTAGGGATAGTAACGGAAACCCCCTTTGTCCGCCTCGGAAAAGGGGTTGGAG
>DAORKJ010000177.1:0-3758 GCA_035439505.1 Chitinophagales bacterium | reverse complement strand
GAATTTTTAAAACAGCCGGTTGCTGTTTTGGTTACCCGGCATTTATAATTTCCTGCTAAAGTTGCTATATACGAAGTTGAGGTTGCACCGGCAATTGGTGCTGCGCCTTTATACCATTGATAAGAGCAACCTGTGACGGGAGCTTCAGTAAGTGTAACACTTCCGCCTGCACAAAATGTGGTTGGGCCTCCGGCAGTAATGCTGGCGCTTGGGTTTTTCAATACATCAACAAATAGTGTTGGTGTAGTTGCAGTTCCACAAGCGCTTGTTGTTTTGCAAGAATAATTCCCTTTGGCAGTTACCGTAAAACTTGAGCCTGTTGCTCCGGCAATTACCACACCATTTTTATACCATTGCAAAGTGGCGCCTGTATAGGTTGCATTTAGCACAACGCTGCCTCCTTGGCAAAAGGATATTGGTCCGGCTGCTGTAATACTTATTGATTCGACAACACCATCATCAATTAGACCATTACAATTATCATCAAATGCATTACAAACTTCAGGCAATGGCACACATGTTTCAGGTTCAAATAAAATATTCCAAATATCGAGATCGGTAAAATATACATCCTCCTCATAAAAATTAAAATCATCCATTTCTTCCCAAATAGCACCGTACATTGGGCTTGATTTATCACCATCAGCTTCAGAACTAGAAGTGCCTGAAATTAATATTGAACCATCTGATGCTATTGCAACCGTTTCACCATGATCATCTCCACCACCGCCAAGCGTATTTTGCCAAATAACCCCACCTGCGCTGTTGATTTTTACGAGCCAAAAATCTTCATCATAATAAAATTCAGCATAATCATGAGGATTATAATATCCGTTTTGTGTGTGCTCTGTTTTATCATAACCTTCATCAGAACTTGTGTAGCCAGCGAGTAAAAATCCGCTGTCTGAAGTTTCAACAATATCTGCAATTAAATCCAAACCTTCAGCTGAAATCGTATTTTCCCAGATAACATTTCCGGAAGGATCTAATTTTATTAGCCAATAATCCCAGCCATACGAATCTTCCGATTTTGTATCAGATGAATAGGAAGCTGCAGATCCGGCGACAAGGAAATTACCATCGCTTGTAGGAATAATTTTTGCGACTTCATCAAAATTTGCACCTCCAAATGATTTTTGCCACGTTAAATGTCCAGTTTCATTTAATTTGATAATCCAGTAATCATTGTAACCAAAGTTAGGTGTTGTTTTATCGCCTGAAACTATTGATCTTGAATAACCGGCAATGATAAAACCCCCATCTTCTGTCGCTACTGCGTTACTAGGTACATCCCAAGTATTTCCACCAATTGTATTTTGCCAAACAATATTACCTAGTGCATCTAATTTAAGTACCCAGTAGTCGCCGGAACCCTTACTAAATTGTGATTTATCTCCTGAAACACCGGACTCTGACATACCGCTAACAATATATCCGCCATCATCCGTTTGTGAAATCCAACTCAATTCGTCAACATCATCACCACCGATTGTATTTTGCCAAAGTATATTACCTGTTGCATCAATTTTAATTATCCAAAAATCGTTGATTCCAATTAATGGTTCTGATTTATCTCCGGAAATACCTGAACCGGAATATCCACCCAAAATATAACCACCATCAGTTGTTTTATTAATAGATGTAATTTTCTCGGAGGAAGCACCTCCATAAGTTTTAATCCATTCAACATCAGCAGATTCATTCAATTTAATTAAGCAATAATCCATTTCGCCATTATTAGTTACAATATCATCTGTATTTGAATACGAGCCGCCTCCTAATAAAAATCCGCCATCATCGGTTGGTATAGAACAAGTTATATAATCTCTTTTAGCACCACCGTAACTAACATCGAGGATAATTGACGGTCCAACAGGACAGGAAACCAAACCTTCATCTACAGTGCCATTACAATTATTGTCAATCTGGTCGCAATATTCTGGTAATAATGTTGAAATATTGCTGTTTAAATCGTCACAATCATCCATATTTGTTACAAACTCACTTCCTGAATATTCGCATGCACCGAATAAATAATTGCCACCCAAATCATCCTGATCAACATCGCTGTAAATTGGAAATGTGGAACAAGTATCAGGCCCCAATTTGACAATCCAAACATCGTCATAACCTGCAAGGATTGCATTTTCAGATTTATCCAAACCGGCACCTTCTTCAGACGAACCTCCTATAATATATCCGTTGGCGGGCACAACTGCTGCATCGTATAAATAATTATAAGTATCGCCCCAGGTGTAACCGGAGTAAACGTCTGACCAAATTTTATATCCGTTTGAATCTACTGCAGTAATCTGATGATTATATCCATAGTCCGAGTCTCCGTAATAACCGGCTATCAGGTATCTGTTATCATTATTAAATAAAAGTCGCTTTGGATATTCGTACGATATGCCACCAACTGTTTTTTCGCGAATTAATTCACCTGTGCTGTTAACGTGAACCACCCAGTAGTCATAGCTATCGTGAATTACATAATTAGATAATATATCTGAATAATAGGTATTATTAAAGCTCAATTGAGATTTGTTTCCGGAAATATCGGAAGTAGAATTACACAACAAAATATAACCTGACGTACCAGTTAGCATACAATCGATTAAATTATCAGTGCCATCGCCACCAATTGTATTTTGCCAATTGATAACCCCACTTTCTGTGATTTCCATTATCCATAAATCCATCCATCCGTTACTATTTTCAGTTTTCACTCCGGAGATATTTGATGCAGAATATCCAGCGAGGAAAAAATTACCACTTCTTCTCAGTGTTTTAACTAAATAATCATCTGCTGAACCTCCATAACCAAATTGCCAAATTATTGAGCCGGTTGTATTTAACTTCATCACCCAATAATCTTTACCTCCGTAATTAGCCATTGTTTTATCACCAGAAATTCCGGATGATGAATACCCGCTAACGATGATACTTCCTGATGGAAGTAATTCCAGATTTGTAATTACATCTGCTGCAGAACCACCTATTGTATTTTGCCACACGATACTGCCCGTGCTATTGAGTTTGATAATCCAATAATCTTCAAGCCCAAGCGATGGTTCAGTTTTATCACCACTCACTCCACCTGCAGTATAACCACCAATTAAATAGCCACCGTCCGAAGTTTGCAATACTTTTACCAAACGATCATCAACTGCAGTTCCAATCGTATTTTGCCAAATGATATTACCAGATGCATCAAGTTTTAATATCCAAAGATCCCATCCACCTATTTGTGTTTCGGTTTTATCACCTGAAATACCGGATCTTGATTCAGCCCCAATCAAATATCCGCCATCGGTTGTGGTGCACAATGACATGCAACGATCATCTGCTGTACCGCCAATGGTATTATCCCATTGCACAATCGGGTCCTGGGCAAACAAAATTGTGTTTGATACCCAAGATATCAAATAAATTAAAATTAAACCGGGGAAACGTTTTCTCATGATGAATGTTTCCCTAAAAATACCAATTTACCGCTGGATTTAAAGCGAGAATTGAGTGAAATAGCGGTTTTTTGGTGTGAAATGTGGTGTTCATTTAGCGAATGAAACCAACTATTTAAAGCCTGGCCATAAAAAAGCAGGGATTGAATTTATGAATGAACGTTCATTCATAAACTGAACCCCTGCATAAAAATTTGTAAAATTTTATTATTCGATAATTAATTGCTGTTCATAAATACTTGTCCCTGATATCAATTTGACGATATACATGCCGGTGGCAATTTCGGGCAAATT
>DAORKJ010000176.1:0-3983 GCA_035439505.1 Chitinophagales bacterium | reverse complement strand
CCTATTTATACGCATAAAATAGGCTGAAGTTTTACATCTGTTCTCCTGCAGCACCGTGCTTTAAGCTACAAATCCTCTCCTGCAGAAAAGTGGGATGCGGGTTTTCCGCTGCAATCGCTTGCCCGGTGTTTTAAGGTTTTTTTACGTTTTTCGACAACTGCAAATTTGTCAGAGTCCCTAAAACCTTCCAGGTTTAAACCTGGAAGGTTTTAAGACCTGGAAGGTGTATTTTAAAATACAAATCTCAAGCGGTTAAGTTTTTGTTGCGATTAAACTTCGATTAGTAATTCTAAAGTTGTAAGCAAAAAAATCATCAATAAATCGAGACTGTAAAATTGTCAGATGGATTTTTTTACATTACAATAAAACACAGTTGAAAAGTCCAGCATTATTATCAATTACCTTTTATTTCAGACTCCAACCAACCGGCATAATTAAAATATATCAGCATCACTCGAGCTTCAGCCGGGTTTTCAGCGATAGCATTAATTTCATCAAGCAATTGCTGAAACAAGGTCAGTATTTCTGCCCTATTTATTTTAGTAAGTATTCTTCTAAAAAAACGCAACAACGATTTCTCAATTTGATAATTTAATTCCTGTTTTAACATAAAACGATAGGTGCTTCGTATTAAAAATGGCAATAATTGCATATTATTATTTTTGTAATGCACGAGAATATGCAATAATCGCACATGCACATGAAAAGAAATCTGACTGTGCATATATTTAGTCGTTGCTAAATCGTGTGATCTTTCGAGGGCAGCCTCATATTGTTTATTTTTAATGCAGTAACTTAATAAAGCAAATTTTGTATCGTAATAAAGGTTGGGGATGGGCTGGTCCTCTCCCATTGTGTTTTCGATTGCTACTAATTTTTTTTCAGAAAATTTACTATTGTTATGTTGCAGCAGTTGCGCCTCCAAGCAACAAGTTACGGAATTTACAAATTGTATTTCCGTTTTAAAACTGAGGTCTACCCTTTTTATCTTTTGGATTTGTAAATCCACCTGCTTAAAATCTTTCAAATAAATAAATAAAGATGCCAGGTTGTACAAGGCAGAAACATAACTCAATATTTTATTAATTTTTCGAACATCCATAGCCTCCATAAGCACTACGGATTTTTGTTGGAAAACTATTGCTTGTTTAATATTACCGTGTAAAAGGTAAATGTTTGAAAGTGCCGAATATAATAAATTCCGCTCGCTGTAATCTTTAATAGTGCTTTCATCTATTGCCAAAAGCGTAACTAATAATTTATTGCTTTCCGTTATTACTTCTTCATCACGAAGTGGAACAAATACATTATTCCAGTAAATTGATTTTACGTGTGCCAATTTAATTACTTCCCGGTTGACAATCAGGTCGGAAGCTGCAATAATATTTTTGGAAATTTGTTGAGCAATTATTGTTTTATCTGTTTCAGGGTATTGATTTAAAAATTGTTTTTGTTGAATGAGAAATAATACCTGATAAGGATGCATGTTCATGTCATATGACAAAGTTTTTCCCTTATTAAGAAATGGGATAGATTGTTCGTGTAATCCTTTTTTTCGCAAAATTTCAATGTAATCCAAATATTCTCGTAAAGTAAAACCAAGATCAGCATCCTGATTATACAACCGCAAGCTTCGCAATATTTGCTTGTATAAATGCGTACGCAAACTTTTTAACGCACTGGCAGAACCCGCAAATGAAGTTTTAATTTTTGATTCATTAAATGTTTTCATGCGCACTAATAAATCAAACACCTCCAGACTTTTTGGAGCTGCGTTCTCGGAGAAGCCATTCCAGTGCTTTTTAAAATAACCCTTCTCCGCAGGACTGAGATTTTGCACCAGTTCGTGCAGGTGTTGCCAACTTTTTCCCATTTCCGAAATATACGTTATTTTTCTTAAAAGGCTATATTTAAAAGGTTTTATACAATTTATATTGCCTCCGAAGTAGCCATTTTTACGATAATTTGGATTGGCAAACCTTTCCTAACTGGGCATTTTTACGTCAACATTCACTATTAAAACAAAAAAACATGAAAAATTGCCTGTATGTAGTATTAATTTGTTTGATTGGGTTGAATATTAACCAATCGAACGCCCAAACCCTCGCACCCGTTTTTCAATGGGATTATGCCACAACAATACCAAGTGGCGCTAACACCTTTATGGATTACACAGATGATGTGTGCGTAGGTGCTTATTCTTCCGTACCCGGAGGCTCTGCTTTTTTATTGGACAATGCCGGAAATAATATTGTTACACCAGAACCTGAAGATGTGGAATGGGTGGAACCTGTAAACATTGTTCGCAGATTTGAAGGTAAAACATATTTTTTATCTACTGACCTCGTAACCCATACCAGCACCATTCGTGTTATGGACAACGCGACCAATAATTTTTTATATCACACTATTACCTGGGAAAGTTTTTATAGCTGGATTGAATGCCATGAATTCGATGTGGCAGTTATTGGAACTACACATAAACTTACTTTTTTAGTAGATGTTTTTGACGAAAGCATCAATCGCAATAAAGCAATTGTTAAAGTTATAGACTTCAATATACTAACCAATACCTTAACTGAAATTGAAGAAATCGCATATATGTTTTCCGGAAAAAACACCTATGCGAAAGCAATGCACATTAATTCCGCTTCCAATATTTTTATCTGGGGTAATTATGATAAAAATCCGGCCGGAACAAACAAGGATATGTTTTTAGCCCGTTTCAGTCCTGAAGGTGATTTCGTTTTTAGTAAATCTTATGCGAGTTATAATGGACGGAATGATAATGCATTTGATTTAGTTGCAGATAATGATGGCAATTTATTTGGATTATCGGCTTCTGAAGATAATGTTGCTCCATATAGTCAACATATTGCCGTTTTAAAATTAAATACAAATAACGGCAAGGCCATATTTATAAAACGTATTGGTGAAGGCGCCGCAGGTTCAGAAGCTATTTATGGAGCATCCGGAAACACACAAGGTAATGGATTAGTTTTTGCAGGAAGTGCATCTGATGGAGCAGGTGGACGAAATGGTAAAATTTGGCGATTAAATAGCAGCGGAACTACCATGTGGTCAAAAACCCTAAATGAAACATCTCCGGGTACTGTAGAAGAATGTCGAGCAGTTGCATTTCATCCGGAATCGGGTATGGTATATGCTACCAATCCCGCAGGTGGATTAATTATTATGTATTGCCTAAATTCTTCAACAGGGGTAAATGTATATGCACCTTATGAATATGATGGCCCGGGAACAACGCAGAACCTGCCTATGGATATTAAATTTAATAGTTTAGCCGACGTAATTATTTCTAGCGTGGCACAATCAGGTTTAAACTCCGAATTCCAGCTGGTAAAAATTACGGAAATGGAATTGCGTCAGGAAAATGCCCAAAACAATATTGAATTATCCTGTTATCCAAATCCGGTTGCTGATTATCTGGTAATTAATGGTATTGAAGAAGATTGTTTATTACAAATCGTTAATAATGCAGGTCAACTTATGCTTGAATCATCACTCAGTGTTGGAAATAATAAAATTGATGTGCAAACGCTCCCTTCAGGACAGTATTATGTAATTTGCCTTACAAACACTGGTTTACATCAGGGCAATTTTATAAAATTAAAATAATGTAAAAATAAATCAAGCCTTTATCGTTTATTCATTACAAACAGGAAAAACCGGTTATGACTGCAAAGTTGTAATCGGTTTTCGTTTTAATTAGGCAAAGGGAATGATATCTGATATTTTGTTCAGAACGTTCAAAATTCATCTACAAACATATTGCTGAGTAACTTATTAAATGATCAACCTTGATAGGAAGTTTAAAGGTTTTCTATTACAATTTCTAACCCGATTTTGAGGGTGTTATTTTGGGTTTTCCCGGGCTGCAAATTTGTCAGAGTCCCTAAAACCTTCCAGGTTTAAACCTGGAAGGTTTTAAGACCTGGAAGGTGTATGTTAAAATACAAATC
>DAORKJ010000175.1:2327-4010 GCA_035439505.1 Chitinophagales bacterium | reverse complement strand
ACATTTGTCGCACCAACGATTACAATAATTGTAAATACCGGAAATGAAATTGGGGTTGTCTACGAGTTTAATAAAATCATCTGCTTGCATATTAATTAAGGGTTTAAACAATGAATTGAATCCACAAGTATATCAATTTCTTCGTGAGTATTGAAATAATGTGGACTAATTCTGAGTGTCCCTTCTATATGCTTTTGTTCAAAATCTAATAAGGCAAACTTCTTCTGAGCAGCACCAATATTGATACCTAAACGGTTTAACTCGTTTTTAATTTCGAATATATTTTTTTTTGCAGGAAGTGCAGAAATAATATTACTTAAATCATTTCCCTGGTCCATTAAAGTAATTCCGGGAATTGCAGCTAATTTTTCCCGTGTATAAGCGCTTATGACACGGTTTCTTGCAAACACATTTTCTTGTCCGAGATTCAGATAATACTGTATGGCCACTTTTGCACCAATGAGTATGGCATAAGATTGTTCCACAAATTCGAAACGAGTGGCATTGGGTATAGGACTATAACTATTTTGCTGCATCCAATCCGCCCCACGCATGTCAATAAACAACGGTTCTAATCCTAAATTCAAAACTTTATCCGACACATATAAAACAGCAGCACCTCTTGGTCCACGCATAAATTTACGCAGGGTAAATGACGCAAAATCGCATTTTATTTTTTGCATGTCCAAAGGCATTTGTCCTGCACTTTGACAAACATCAACTGCGTATAATATATTTTCCTGTTCACATAAATCGCCAATTAAAGCTACCGGTTGAATCATACCCGTATTATTAGGAACATGGGTTACGGAAACTAGAACAGGTTTATATTTTTTCATGAGTTCGTGCATGGAATTAATATCCACTTCACCTGAAGCGGTGTTTGCTGCACGAATTATTTGTACACCAAATCTTTTTTGTAAAGAAAGAAATTGGATTTGGTAAGATGCATAATCGTTGATGGTGGTTAATATGTAATCACCTTGTTTAAATGGCACAGATGATAATGCTTTTGCAAACCCATCCGTAGCACTACTAACAAATGCAATGTTGGTACTTTTGCAATTGAGCATGGTGGCAGCAGCGGTATAAAATTCTGCAATTTCAGCTTCTCGTTTAGCTGCAATTTCGTAACCACCAATTAGTGATTCTTCTTCTAAAAATTGCTGGACAGCATCAACAACAGGTTTAGGATGCAAAGAGCAGCCGGCGTTATTAACATGTTTAATTAAACGTGTCCCGGGAGTATCGTTGCGAATTGCTGAAATATCCATAAAGGGAAATTAAAACAATCCGTATAATTCGGTGTTAACGCGTTGAATTACACTGCCAAGGTCTTCTGCGTTTTCTGCAAAATTGCAGTGATCAATATCGATGATTAATAATTTCCCGTGTTTGTATTTGGCAATCCATGCTTCGTAATATTCGTTTAAGCGACGCAGATAATCAAGACGTAAATTGTCTTCATATTCGCGACCGCGTTTTTGAATTTGATTTACTAAAGCAGGAATTGATGCACGTAAATAAATCAATAAATCGGGAGGTGATACTAAACCTGTAATGGAATTAAATATTTCGGTATAGTTTTGAAAATCACGCGTGCTCATTAAACCCATTGCATGTAAATTGGGTGCAAATATTTGCGCGTCTTCGTAAATAGTTCTATCCTGAATAATTGTTTTA
>DAORKJ010000175.1:0-2227 GCA_035439505.1 Chitinophagales bacterium | reverse complement strand
GGCTTTTACTGTTACTTCAGGTTTTTTCTTTTTAGTATCTGCAGTAGGTTTCACTTCATTGGTCTTTTTTGCCTGTTTTGTTGTTTTTGCCATTGTGTTCGTCGTTAATATTGATTAGAGTAGTCTGGATTGCAAATTTGGGTAAAGAAATTGTAAAGGAGGATTAAAAGTAACTAATTCCCATAATTTTTCTTACTTCTGATATTGTTTTAGCGGCACTTTCTCTCGCTTCTTCAGCGCCACGGCTCACGACACGCTGTAAATAAGCCTCGTCGTTTATCAACTCGTTGATGCGGGTCCTTATTGGCGTGAGGTAGTTAATCATATCCTCAGCCAGTTGTTTTTTCATATCCCCATAACGGATAACACAATTGTTATAAGCATTATCGTAAAAAGCTACAGTTTCAGGAGTGCTCACTATGCTCATCAATTCGAACAAATTGATAATTTCCTGAGGTTTTTCCTGATTCATGGTTGTTGGACCGCCATCAGATTTAGCCCGCATAATTTTTTTGCGGATTGATTCAGGTTCTTCATTCAGAAAAATAGCATTGGTTTCACCACCGGTTTTACTCATTTTTGTCGAACCATCTAATCCCGGCACTTTTACTAATTCATCACCAAAATTGTAAGCAATAGGTTCGGGGAAAAAATCAACTTCATATCTTGAATTAAATCGTTTCGCAAAATTGCGTGTCATTTCAAGATGTTGTTCCTGGTCTTTTCCAACGGGCACTTTATGCGCTCTGTGAATAATAATATCAGCCGCCATTAATACCGGATAAGTAAGTAAGCCAGCATTGATATTTTCTTTGTGAATTTTAATTTTGTCTTTAAACGTAGCTACTTTTTCCAACTCACCTTTGTATGCCAGCATATTCATAAGCAAATACAATTCCGGAATTTGCGGTAAATCGCTCTGCACATAAATCACCACTTTTTCCGGGTCTAATCCGCATGCGAGATACGTAGCAATAGTTTGCTTCACCAATACTTTTAGTTCAGCAGGGTTGTTATGGGTGGTTAATGAATGATAATCGGCAATAAAGAAATATCCTTTTACATTTTTGTCTTCGCCTAATCGCACATAATTGCGCACTGCACCATAGTAATTACCCAGGTGCAAGATACCGGTGGGGCGTGTTCCACTTACAACAATTTCCATGCGGCGAAAATAGAAAAATAATTGCGGATTCCCGCATAAAATCGCGCTTTCAGGGCACAGATATTTAATTTTTAAAATTATCGAGCACTTTATTCGTTAAACTGTGTGAAGGAAAAGTGGAGCACAAAAAATATAACTAACTTTACAGGTATAAAAGTGGATAAAACTGCGGTGGAAAAGCCGGTCTGTCTATCGAAATTTGTCTTTGACATTCCAAAGGAAAAGATAATAGAATAGCACCAGACCACCGGGATCAAATTTATCGGCAAACCCGATGAAATGGATATTACAGGTGCCGAACCGCTTATTGATGTGAACCCTGTCTTGATTACATTTGCATTGTTGCAGTTAAAATGGAAATAACCAAACAGAGCGCGTCGTAAAAATGCATCCTAAACGGGTGTCGATTATTTTAAAGAATAAAAAGTAAATGGGACAAGGCATGCAAGAAATTATATCATTAAAGAACATTCGCAAGACATATGACCTGGGCAAGGTGAAGATTGAGGTGTTGAAGGGATTGAATGCCACAATTAACAAAAACGAATATGTTGCCATTATGGGACCATCCGGTTCGGGCAAAAGCACGCTGATGAATATATTGGGCTGTTTAGATAAGCCAACAGTAGGTAATTATGTGCTCAATGGAACCGACGTAAGTCAGATGAATGACGACCAATTGGCAGAAGTGAGAAATAAGGAGATTGGGTTTGTATTCCAGACATTTAACTTGCTAGCCAGACTCTCAGGCGTAGAAAATGTAGCCTTACCGCTTATTTATGCCGGCTTGAATAAAGCTAACCGCAATGCAAAAGCCGAAAGTATTTTACAGGCAGTTGGATTAGGACATCGCATGAAACACAAACCCAACGAACTTTCAGGTGGTGAACGTCAGCGTGTGGCTGTTGCCAGAGCACTAGTGAATGATCCTTCTATTATACTTGCCGATGAACCAACCGGTAATCTCGATACTAAAACCAGTTATGAAATAATGGAGTTGTTTGAAGAAATTCACAAAAAAGGCAATACCGTTATTATCGTAACCCACGAAGAAGACATCGC
>DAORKJ010000174.1:2276-4126 GCA_035439505.1 Chitinophagales bacterium | reverse complement strand
TTGAAGTTGTATTATCTGAAAAATCAGCATCAATAAATCCATTTGGGTTATCGAGTGTTACTTCTAACGTGTGATCGCCTTCTGTTACCGCTACCGCAGGCAAAGTAACCTCTTCAGTTTCAGCTGATAACAATGAGCCTGTCCATTCGTAAGTGCCTACAGTACCACCATCAACAGAGTAATTAATATCCATTGAAGTTAATTCAACAGCGCCATGGTTTTTGATCACAACCTTTGGAGTTACACTTAAATCGCAAATAGTACCTCCTGGGAGTGATGAAATGGCTTGTGCATCATAAGGTTGTAAACCACATCCATCGCTGCTTAACAGTCCGTATCGGGCTCCACCTGGTTCAAACAATGCCATCATACGCTCTTTTTGGCCTTCAGTAAAAATATTCATACAAGCATCATCGCTATAATCCATATAGTTTTGGAACATGATTCCCGGTGCTGTTGCAGAGCAAGCATCCGTTTTTGGAAACCCGGGACAACCATAAGTTTCAACTTTTTGATTTGGTGTATCATCTACGTAGTCAGTGCCGGCACAATTACTATCATCACCCCAAATATGGCGCAAGTTTAACCAATGGCCAATTTCGTGAGTAGCGGTTCGACCCAAGTGGTAAGGATATCCTGCATCGTTCAAACCTACATGTTCGTAATGTATTACAACACCATCAGTTTCATCGGGTCCACCAGGAAACTGTGCGTAACCTAAAAGGAAAGCACCGAGGTTACAAACCCAGAAATTGAGGTAACTATCCGCCGGCCATGCATCGCTACCGCCATCCGCATCAAATTTAACCTCATCGCCACTGAATGAACCGGTTGTTGTTTCAACGCGTATAATGCCTGTTGTCGGATTGCCTTCAGGATCAACCTGTGCAAGGCAGAATTCTATGCTACAATCAGCTGCTACATCACCAAATGCATCAGGAGTGTCAGTGGTATCAGCATTTAAACGACGGAAGTCCTGATTAAGGATGTCCAATTGCTCCATAATTCGGGCATCTGGTATGTTCTGACCGGCAGTTTTGTAAACTACGTGAAATACCACCGGAATAGTAATAATCTCAGCGCCTTCAGATTTCGCAAAAATGTTGTTCTTTTTCGTGTATTGCTGGGTATACGCTTCAATCGCAGCGCGTTTTGCGTCGTAATCGGGGTATTTAGCCCTGAGCACCGCTTCATGTTCAACAGTTGAACAGCGGTTTACCTGCGCAAACGCCTGTCCGGTGATTAAAACAGATAAAAATAGGAGTGTAATAATTTTTCGCATGATGTGGTAAGTAAATTTATTCAAAGGTAATTGATACATTCGGTAAAGCCAATTTCAATGCAGGCAAAAATGTGGATTGGGGAGCAATTAGCTAATTAGCTGATTAGCAAATTAGCTAATGGGGGGCCGCTGCGCGGGTGAGGTGGGATTAAAAGGGCTTGCGCGCCGAATGCAATTGTCTGCTACAAATGGTCAACACGTGGGTTGACGGGTACAGTAAGCCCCATTGCACCTACGAGAGTACCACATGTAATTCCACCTCCAATCCCGGCTGTTAATTGGTACATCCCCACATTGGTACATCAGCACACCCCCAAATTGGTACATTAATCAGCACATCAGCACATCCCCACATCAGCACATTAATCAGCACATCAGCACACCCCCACATTGGTACAATAAATAGTCAACACATGGGTTGACAGGTACAGTAATCCCCATTGCACCTACGACAGTACCGCATATCATTCCACCTCCAATCACGGCTGTTAATTGGTACATCGGTACATCCCCACATCGGTACATTAGCACACCCCCAAATTGGTACATTAATCAGCACATCAGCACA
>DAORKJ010000174.1:0-2176 GCA_035439505.1 Chitinophagales bacterium | reverse complement strand
CAGCACATTAACCCTTCTCAACAAAATTCCGTATCTTTGCACCGTCAAAGCAACTCCTTCCTGACATTACGACAATCATCAAAACGGTTTTGGGACGTTAAGATATGTGAGGCGGTAGATGATGTAACGTATTATAACTAATTGATATTTAAGAATTAATGAAAAACTTTTCAGAGTTAGGACTCTCAGAAGCGGTAGCTATTGCTATTGCCGAACTTGGTTTCGAAAAACCAACACCCATTCAGTCACAGGTTATTCCCGCAATGCTCGAATCCGCCAAGGATTTAATTGCCCTTGCCCAAACAGGCACCGGTAAAACGGCAGCATTTGGTATCCCACTGGTGGAACTTATTGATACTACAGCAAAAAAGCCACAAGCGCTTGTGCTGGCTCCAACACGCGAATTATGCGTGCAGATTGAAAACGACTTAAAAGCGTTTTCGGCTAAAACAAAACACTTTTATACTGTAGCTGTATACGGTGGAGCTAATATCCGCACGCAGATTGATCAGTTGCGCAAAGGTGTGCAAGTGGTTGTTGCTACTCCCGGTCGTTTAATCGATTTATTGGGTCGCCGTGCAGTGGATTTATCGCAAATCAAATACCTTGTTCTTGACGAGGCTGATGAGATGCTTAACATGGGCTTTCAGGAAGACATCGACGAAATTTTATCTACCACCCCTAAAGAAAAAGTAACCTGGTTGTTTTCGGCTACCATGCCTACGGAGATTAAGTCTATCTCCAAAAAATACATGAAATCTCCAATGGAAATTTCTGCCGGAAATGTCAACCAAACCAATGCTAACATCGAACACCAGTATTACCTGGTTCAACCTAAAAATAAATACGCAGCCCTCAAACGTATTCTCGACTATAACCCGGATATCTATGGTATCATTTTCTGCCGCACCAAAGCTGAAACCCAGGAAATAGCGGAAAAACTGATTAAAGACGGTTATAACGCGGATAGTCTCCACGGCGACTTAAGCCAGATGCAGCGTGATAAAGTGATGTTAGCCTTCAGGGAGCGCACTTTACAAATGCTGATAGCGACTGACGTAGCAGCACGTGGTATTGATATCGATAACCTTACCCATATTATCAACTTGCATTTACCGGATGATATGGACTTTTATACCCACCGAAGCGGTAGAACAGCCCGTGCCGGTAAAACCGGTATATCGCTGGTGCTTATTTCTGAGAAAGACCTCTATAAAATCAAACATCTGGAACGCAAATTACAGATGCAGTTCAAAAAAATGACTGTTCCTAGCGGGATAGAAGTGTGTGAGAAGCAGCTGTTGAACATGATTCACCGTGTGCATGAAGTTGAGGTAAATGAAGCAGAAATAGCTAAATACCTGCCGGTAATTGAAAAGGAATTTGCCGATATGACCAAAGAGGATGTGCTGAAAAAGTTCGCATCACTCGAGTTTAACCGGTTTTTGGAATACTACCGTTTTGCAGAGGACCTCAATATTGGCGAACGCCGTGAGGTGAGAGAATATGCTACCAAAAAAGGCAATAACGACTTGATGTTCATCAACCTTGGTAAAATGGATAATCTTGGTGCTAAAGAATTGGTGGAAATGGTTAAACAAGTTGGTAATGTTCGTCCGCATGATATTGGTGATATCCGCTTAAAAGGTGCCTATTCCTTCTTCGAACTCCCTGCTAATCAAAGTCAGCGCGTAGTGCAAGCTTTCAATGGTTTTGTTTACCGTGGCCGTCGTGTTCGTGTTGAAATCCAAAACGAACGTCAGGAATTCCCTAAAAAGAAAGCCCACAAAGGCGGAAGCCGCGAAATGAAGCCTTACAAAGGCAAACGTAAATAATTCAATTTATTACTAAATTTAGAGGCAGTCCCCCAAAGACTGCCTTTTTGTATTTTGGACAAAAAGATTATCAACAGGCATTTTTTTGGGTTTTGTGACTTCATTTTCATCAATTTATAAAAATTTAGATGCATTAATTTTGGAGATATTGATTAATTTACCTACTTGACTAGTTTATATAAAGATATATAATTTATTGATTTATAATTAATTATGTAATAAATGAGATGTTTTTGGATTTTTATACACCACTATAAATTGCGTTCAACTTCAAATCATTGATCAAAGGTGAAGTAAGTATAAAACACAACCTTTTTCCACAGTCAAACCTTACCAAACCA
>DAORKJ010000173.1:0-4194 GCA_035439505.1 Chitinophagales bacterium | reverse complement strand
CCCCATTTTCCGCTTTCACCCAATACATTCCACTCGGGAAATTTTCAACTGAAATGGTGTTTAATCCAATAAATATGTTGGCGAAAAATATTTTTTCTCCCAATTGATTTACAATGGTAATATTTTGTGTTTCGTCTGATTGAATAAATAAAATGGAGTTCACTGGATTCGGAAAAATATGAATCGTATTTTTTACAATCGCATTTACAGCTAATCCTTCATCTGCAATTTGGTCGCAGTCATCATCAATACCATTTAACACTTCTTCTGCACCTGGGTAAATGTCTGCATTCGTGTCATCACAATCGGTATTGTCCGTAACATATCCAATTGGCAATTCACATGCAAGTGAATCAATTAATAGGTTTCCATAATTGTCTCCATCTTCATCTACATAATAATCAGTAAAAATTAAATCCTCATCAATAGCAATATTGCAGTTATCATCAATACCGTTACAAATTTCAATTACTGATGGGTTAATCGAATTAACTAAATCATTACAATCAGTTGAATCGGCAACATAACCAACAGGATTTAAACATGAAATGGAATCATTTTCTACATCACCAAAACCATCGCCGTCATAATCTAGATACCATTTAGTATTGCAAACAGCCAGCTTTAAAATCCAGAAATCAAAATCACCGTTGTTTTCGGTTAAATCGAAATCATTCGAACGCGAGTATCCTGAAACTACATATTCACCAACACCAACTTGTTCAATAGAAAAAATAATTTCATTATTGCTTCCTCCAAATGATTTTTGCCAATTAATTGCTCCGGAAGAATCAATATCAAAAATCCAGAAATCTCCATATCCTTTATGTGCCATTAAATCACCATCTTCTGAATCTGAGGCGCCGACAACAATAAAATGTAAATTGTCAACTTCAGTAATTGCAAATCCTTCTTCGAATTGACTACCTCCATAAGTATTTTCCCAAATGATATTACCTAAACTATTTAATTTCAATACCCATGTGTCATAAGCTCCATGAGACTCCGAAACATCAAAATCATCAGAATTGGTAGTGCCAACAACCATAATTTCACCGGTTGAAGTCTCTAATATATCATAAGCAATATCTGTACTGCTCCCGCCAAAAGTTTTCACCCATTGTAATTCACCTTCATTATCTATTTTGATTACTTGATAATATGCTGACAAACCGTCTCCATATCCTGCAAGCAAATATCCTTCATCTGATGTTTGAATTACCGTCTTTCCATCGTCAATATTATCAGTGCCATAAGAATTTTCCCATTCTATTTCTCCATTCGTATCAATCTTGACGACCCAATAATCACCTGTCAGCCCCCCATGATGCCCTGTCACATCACCATCGCTTGATTGAGATTCGCCGATAATAATATATCCCCCATCTATCGTGTTTGAAATAGCATGAGCTGCATCAAAAGCTGAACCACCAAAACATTTTTGCCATTCTACATCTCCACTTTCGTCAATTTTTACAATCCAGTAATCATAACTGCCATTATTTCCACTTACGTCGCCATCAACCGAAAAAGTTTGACCTGCCAAAATGTACCCACCATCTAACCATAAGGTAATATCACTGCAATCGTCAGTTGCAGAGCCGCCGTAGGTTTTTTCCCATTCTATAACTCCCAAACTATTTAATTTCAACACCCAATAATCAGAAAGTCCCTGATTAAGCGTGACATCTCCGTCTAATGAGTATGTATAGCCTGCTACTATATAACCTCCATCCGGCGTTTGTTTTACTGCATTGGCTTGGTCCCAACCAGAACCGCCATAACTGTGTTGCCAGATAATTTCCGGGACTTGAGCTCGAGCAGTAAAACTTAGTATAATAAATAAGCTGGTTACAATAAGCTTCATGGAAATAATATTAAAACTAAGGTAATGTTTTTTGGTGTTATAAATAAGTCCAATTGTTTATCATAAGCTATAAATTCTCTGTAAACAAAACCTTAAAGGAAGGATATTGAATTAATAGATAAGTAAGAGGTAAAAAAGCTACATCCCAACCCCCACGTACGTCCCATGAGGGAGTTAACTCCCGAATAACTTTAGGATGCTGGCATCCCCGAAAAAAATGTTGTCTTGTTAGGCGGTAATATAATTAGTGAGTTTAATTATTCCCCCGCAAGCGCAATCCCCTCACCATAACATGCATTCAATCCCGCTTACCTTGGGAGTTAACTCCCAAGGAGGACAACCGGGAGTTTAGTTTATTTGTTTCAGGACATTTGCAGCTTCGTGGGAGTCATGTTTGTTTTTTTTAAGGACGCATGCAATTCGTCCCTACAAAATAACAAGCATGACAATTATTAGAAATGTGCTCGAAACTTAAATTTTGCTTCATTCGTAAATCAGGATTTATACCAGGTAATTTTTTTCTTCGCCGGAAAAGTTCCTACGAAGCAAAATCTCCAATCCTGACTCATAATGATATTCATTGCTGCCCCAAGCAGTCACATCTCCCGACCGACCATTTATGTTCATGTTGGGCTACAAATTAAATCATGAATACAAACCCCGCGTGAGTGATTGTAGCGGAATTAGCTAATGTGCTAATGTGATGATGTGTTGATGTGCTGATGAAACAGTCGGGTAAAAGACGAAATTATATTCGAAAACGAGAATAGACATTATGCGAAGCATACGATGGGGCGGAAACAGGCAGATTCAGAATAAATATGGAATAACAGACTTGATGCAGCGAAAACGACAACAATTTAAATAATTAGTTAGAACCCCGCGTGAGTGATTGAAGCGGAAAACCCGCAGGACTGACCCCGATAGCTATCGGGGGAAGGACGAGGATTTGGAGCGAAAAGCACGGTGCCGCTCAAGATGTTACTGGTGTAACGGAATTGCCATTGCGGCACACGCCCAAATTACAGTTATGACGATTGAATTGTACGAAGGAATATGTATTCGATTTTGGAAATAAAAAAAATATTTTAGAAAAAATATACCAATCGGTATATTTTTATATATTTGCATCGTTATGTCTAAAGAGTTGAGCAAATCGGAGCGCACCAGGTTGTTTATTATTGAACAAACGGCACCGGTGTTTAATGCGAAGGGGTTTGCAGGGACTTCGCTGAACGACATGACGGAGGCGACTGGACTTACCAAGGGCGGCATTTACGGTAATTTTGAGAACAAAGATGAGGTGGCGCTGGCCGCATTTGATTATAATTTCGGACGGATTACCAATTATATTAAAAAACGTATGCTCGCTACCGAAAATGCAATTGAACGTTTGCTGGTCTATCCAAATGTGTATCGCGATTTTTTGAAAATTCCGTTTTTAAAAGCGGGTTGTCCGATATTAAATACTTCAACAGAAGCAGATGATACGCATCCTGAATTACGTGAACGCGCTGCAACGGCTCTTGCTTTTTGGAAGACATCGCTTGAAAATCAAATCAAACGCGGCATTCAACGCAAGGAAATAAAAAGTAACACAAAACCAACTGAAGTGGCGGTGGTGATGATGTCGCTGATTGAAGGTGCTGTGATGCAGGCAAAGTTGCATGGCAAATCCACGGAATTAAAAATTACCATGCAGTTTTTAACACAATATATTTTGAGTTTAAAAGAGTAATTTTTTTTGCTATAAAAATATACCGAACGGTATATTTTATTTTAACACTATAAAACAATGAATATGCAAACTACATCATTACCTAAATCGGTGGAAAGTAAAGTGCAGGCACGTTTCCCCGATTGTGACCCGTTTAATCATTTAAATAATTCGAAATATATCGATTACATTATTAATGCGCGTGAAGACCATTTGATGAACGCATACAGTTTCGACCTGCACCAGATGGCCAGAACAACCGGGATTACATGGGTGGTGGCGCAGACTAATATTTCGTATATGTTGCCGGTTAATTGTATGGAGACGGTTACGATTGAAACCAGACTACTCACCGCATTTCCAAAAATGTTGTTAATGGAAGCTGTAATGTGGAATGAAGATAAAACAAAAGTAAAAGCGATGATGTGGTGTTATTTTGCGCACTACAATTTACGCAGCGGGAAAAGTCAGGAACACAGCGCCGAATTAATGACTTTTTTTGATCAAATTGGCGACCCGATTCCGGATAATCCTTCGTTTGAGGAAAGGGCTAAATTTTATCGTGCTATAAATATTAATTAATTAATTAATAAATAAAATAATACTATAT
>DAORKJ010000172.1:0-4271 GCA_035439505.1 Chitinophagales bacterium | reverse complement strand
AAATTGCGCATAAGTTCATTGCGCAATTATAAAGCTTTCTTAAGTTATAAATTCGATTGTAATAATTTCTTGATAAAATAAATACTGGAAGTATTGCTATTAATCAATCTGAAAGCTTTCACGAAGGCTGGAAATTCCAACAATAAAAAAAGGTCCAGCGTCTGCTGAACCTTGTACCCGGGGCGGGACTTGAACCCGCACGAACATTGCTGCCCACAGGATTTTAAGTCCTGCGTGTCTACCAGTTCCACCACCCGGGCAACCGGAAAAATTAAGCACGGTTTGAGGACCGTGCCATTTTTTGAGCGAGAGACGAGATTCGAACCCGCGACCCCGACCTTGGCAAGGTCGTGCTCTACCAGCTGAGCTACTCTCGCATTTTTTACCCCATTATTTTACCAACGGGAGTGCAAATATAATTGGTTTAATTGTTTCTGCACAAATGATATTGAAAATTTTTCTTTTTTGCCCGCAAACATTGGGCTGTAGCCCGCATTTCCACCAACTTTTTTCTCTCAACTCAAATTTTTACCCCCTATCTTTGGACAAAATTTCATCATGCAGCAACTTATAGAATGTGTTCCCAATTTTAGCGAAGGCCGAGATATGGCTATCATCAAACAAATTACCGATGCCATCCAGTCTGTCGATGGTGTGATGTTGCTGGACGTAGACCCGGGTAAGGCTACCAACCGCACTGTGGTAACGTTTGTGGGCACACCCGATGCCGTTGTTGAAGCGGCTTTTAGAGCAATAAAAAAGGCTTCAGAGCTTATAGATATGCGCAAACACAAAGGCGAACACCCGCGTATGGGCGCTACCGATGTGTGTCCTTTTATTCCTGTGGCTAATGTAACTATGGCGGATTGCATTACCTGTGCTCAAAAACTGGGTGAACGCGTCGGCAACGAATTGCAAATTCCTGTTTACTTATACGAAAGCGCAGCAACTCAACCGGAACGTAAAAATTTAGCAAATGTCCGCGCCGGCGAATATGAAGGCATAGAACAAAAATTACAACAACCGGAATGGCAACCTGATTTCGGAAAAGCGGTTTTTAATGCTAAATCCGGAAACTGCATTATTGGTGCCCGCGATTTTTTGGTGGCTTTTAATGTAAATCTTAATACTACCAGCGTACGTCGCGCTAACTCCATCGCATTTGATGTGCGCGAAAATGGTCGTGTTGACCCATCAGGACAAAAAGATGCAAATGGTGAACCATTACGAATTCCCGGAACCTGCAAAAGTGTAAAAGCTATTGGATGGTTTATTGAAGAATATGGTATTGCTCAAATTTCGATGAACCTCACCAATATAAATGTTACACCTGTGCATATTGCATTTAATGAAGTAAATAAAAGCGCAACAAAAAGAGGTATCCGCGTTACCGGTAGCGAACTGGTGGGATTAATTCCATTACAATGTATGCTCGATGCGGGCAAATATTTTTTAGAACAACAACAACGCAGCATTGGTGTTAGTGATGAAGAACTCATTCGCATCGCTATTAAAAGTATGGGATTGGATGAATTGGCGGATTTTAATCCTGAAGAAAAAATTGTTGAATATAAATTATATGGCAAGGAACGATTTGGCAAATTAATTTCAATGAATTTGCGTGCGTTTGCCAATGAAACAGCAAGCGAAAGCCCTGCTCCGGGTGGTGGTAGTATTGCTGCCTATGTGGGTTCACTCGGAATTTCACTCGCAACTATGGTCGCCAATCTTTCATCACATAAAAAAGGATGGGATGATCGTTGGAAAGAATTTTCCGACTATGCTGAAAAAGGTCAACAATTAAAAGACCAGTTGCTGAAAATGGTGGATGAAGATACGAATGCATTTAATCAGATTATGGCTGCATTTGGTTTGCCAAAATCTAATGAGGAAGAAAAAAATATACGCAAAAAAGCCATTCAGGATGCAACTTTAAATGCCATTAATATTCCCTATAAAGTAATGGAATTGAGTTTGGCAAGTATGGAAATTATTAAAGCCATGGCATCAATAGGCAATCCTAATTCGGTTACCGACGCAGGCGTTGGAGCACTATGCGCCCGCACAGCAGTTATTGGTGCATTTTTAAATGTGAAAATAAATGCCGGCGGATTAAGTGATAAAGCTGCTGCTGCTCAAAAAATTGCGGATGGCGAATTATTGGTAACACAAGCTGAAAATTTGGAAAAAGAAATATTGGCCATTGTGAACAGCAAAATAAAATAACATGCTCATTTATTGGTATGTCATTTTAACTTTATTTTTGCCTTTACTTGCTTTATTTAATCTTGTAAAACAACAATCAGCGAATACCTATAATTGGTGGAGTTCAGTTTTTCTGCTCATATTGATTGTGCTATTTATTTATCAAACGGGTGCCTGGCCATATCTCGGTTTTAACTGGAGATTTATTATCGTTTTAATATTAGGCATTTTCGTTTTACTGATATTCAGAAAAAGGATAAAATCCAAAACCCAGATTACAAAATCTAAGCAAAACGCACTATCCGCAGTAATTACCATTTTTATATTATTATTCACCTACACGAATATTGAAGTAGTGTTGGGTGGATATAATAAAGAACAGGCAGTTGATTTAACATTTCCGCTTCAAAATGGGTCCTATGCCGTAATGCAGGGAGGTGATTCGGAAATTGGCAATGCCGTTCATCGTTATCAGACACCTGATTCTTATGCGTTAGATATTGTGAAATTAAATGAGCATAAACGCAGAGGCACTAAACTATTTTCAAAAGATATTTCGGATTATTCCATTTATGGCGACACCATTTACAGTCCATGCGACGGCACTATAATTACCTATCGAGATGGGGTTGATGAGAATATTCCACCAACAACCAATTCTAAAGTTCGAGGCGGAAATCATATTGTAATAAAAAATGGTGAAGTGAAAATATTAATTTGCCATATGCAAAAAAATTCTATCCAACCGCAAAAAGGTGATACCGTTAAAACAGGTGAGGTTATTGGATTAGTCGGCAATACCGGATTCAGTATCGAACCCCATTTACATATTCAGGCTTATCAAACGTTTAATGGTGTAAATAAAATGGTGCCCATCCGATTTAATGGCAGGTTCTTAAACATGAACGATATTATTTATTCGGATAAATGATGTGCTTGTCACAAATAAAATAGTTCACGAGCTATCACTTATAGTTTCAATAAAACTGTTTAGTTCTTTTTCAAAACAGCGCCAAAAAGTGTATCACCTCCTTCCGAAGAATATTGGAAATATTTTTGCTCAACCAATTGTAAAGGCAGATGTTGTGTAAAATAAGCCACATTGTTTTCATTTTCATCGATAAACACCGAACAGGTTAAATACACTAATTTACCGCCGGGTTTAAGTTGCTGACAAATATTTTCTACAATAGTACGTTGTCTGCTCACATGCTCTATAAGTAATTGTTCATCAAAAAACGATAACCATTCCGGTGTTCTGGTCCAGGTGCCTGAACCGCTGCATGGAACGTCTGCAATAATGCCGTCAAATAACGGTAATCGCTGAAATGTTTCACTTTTTGTCAAATCTACAATAAGTGCCGAATAATTGATGATACCATTTCTATTAAACCTTTCCTTCAGGTTATCCAAAATACTTTTTCGGATGTCGGCAACAAACAATTGCACTTGTGGCTGATGTGCCAGTAACATCAGTGATTTCCCTCCTGAACCTGCACAACAATCCCACCAGGCTTCATTTTTGTTGGGCTGAATAAATTGTATGGTTTGTTGTGAAGCAATATCCTGTATTTCAAAATCGCCATTTGCAAATGTTTTCATATCCGTTAATGGATAATTTTTTACAAATCGCATCGTGTTGCCATCAATAGTAAATTCGTATCCTTTGTTAATACATTCTTGTTTTACTTCACCCAACATTGCTTGTTTTACACGAATAAAAACTGCAGGTTGTTTTTTTAATGCAGCAAATAATGCTTCCTTATCGACAGCTGCTGCAACATGGTCCTCAAGCGGGAATTTAATTTCATTGGTTATAGCAGTTTGCCATTCGGGTGTTTCCACTTTCCATGCCTCGTGCAGAGGTTGTGTAATTTCATCTATTGCTGCAGCCGCAACCACTAAAGCCTGTTGATTATAATTGGTCGCAGCGCCTTTTATTCTGAAATAATTATATACCAACGCCGTGTAAATTTTCCTATCGCGACTCCCGGCATTTTTATTTTCTTTAAACCAGTTTTTTAAATATTGTTGTAATGATATACTACCATCGTAACCATTAATCA
>DAORKJ010000171.1:0-4627 GCA_035439505.1 Chitinophagales bacterium | reverse complement strand
TTGTTTCTTAATACATTGGCACTTCACTCAGCCCGGCAGGGCGGCATACCGATGTATCGCCCTGACGGGCTGGGTTAAAGTATCACCTAGATTGTTTCTTAATACATTGGCACTTCACTCAGCCCGGCAGGGCAGTATACCGTTGTATCGCACTGACGGGCTGGGTTATAGTATCATGAAGAGTGTTTCTTAATATACCGGCACTTCACTCAGCCCGGAAGGGCGGCAGACCGGTAACACAACAATAGCAAATACTATATAGCCCGTCAGGGCGGCATACCGGTTTATGGATTATGCCTTCAGTTTACCCGCAATCCAAAATCGATAATCGAAAAACGATAACAAGGCTTGTTGTTCATAGGAGTCGTTCGAGATATATTCGAGCTGATGCAACAATTTTTCAAATTCTTTTTCCAGTTGCATCGGATTGGTTACCACGAAAGTGCGTTTGAAAAAATTGAGAATGGCCTTTTCAATTTCATATTTTAATTCCTGCTGCATCATAAATCGATAAACACTTCTTATCAATCCGGGAAGTAATAAATAATTATTTAACTCAAAGTGAACAAGAATGTTCATCAATTTTACGTGCACAACAAACGACCGCAACGAGTGTTGGAAATTTGAATTTAGGAGTTTATTAATTACGTCTAAAGCATCAACATAATTTTTTTCATAAATAAAATAAGCGGCTAAACGTAATAATGTATCGTGGTAAATACTAACGATGGGATGTTTTTCTTCCAAAAAAATAATAGTATCCCGAACTATCTGTTTACCATTAAAAATATCTTTATTAAAAATAATATCATCTAATTGAAGTTGAGTCACAACTGCTTTTAGATAATGCTCCTCAGCCTTTCCTGAAACCGGTAATGCTTGCAATTTTTTTAATTGAATGGCGTAATTAATTCTATCGCCTTTATTGATAAACAATGAAATGTAATTATAATAAGCGCCTATTGCAGGGATATTTCTATTGAGTAATTGCGTTTGCATTTGTTCAAATATCCGAATTGTTTTTTCCTGGTAAAACAAGGCATTATCCCAATCGTTTAATAATCTGTATAATAATGAAATAGCTGCGTTACGTGAGTTTCTAAAACGATAATTTTGTTTTTCTGTATCCGGTAACGAAATGAGTTCGTGTAATAATTGATACACTTCCATTTTAACAATTTGATTGCGCAATGGAAAATAAGTGTTTACATAAAACAACGCTTTGGTTAAGCCCTGTCGTGTAATATATGCGTGTTTAATTATTTCTGCACTTTCGGTTATGGATAAAACTATTTCATCTGTTTTTTTAATTTTTTCTTCTTCATCATAAGAACGCAATAATTGTATTTGTTGTGTTTGAAAAATAATCTGATAAGCAGGAAGTGTAACCGGGTCGCTTAATGCAATGCCTAAATCGGTGAAGTGCTGACTTTGTTGCAACAATCCTTTTTCGGAAAGTAATTCTGCGTAATCGAGTAATTCACGAATTTTAAATTGGGTGTTTTTTTCGCTGTGATAAGCACGTAAACTTTTTAATAACTGCTTGTATAAATAATTGCGAATACTATGAATATTTGTTTTTCCGGTTCCTAGCTTTTCCCTCACCTGCATATCACTTTCAAATCCTTGTTTGTCAATTAAATGAAATAATTGCATATAAGTTGGCAATTGCTGTTTGGTAAATCCGCTGGCAGATTTTACAAAATATCCCTTTTCACTGGCTGTCATCGCCGTAATTAGCTCCAATAATGGTTTCCACTGACTTTTTATCTGTTCGGAATTTAGCAATTTTGACATAAATGAAAACTAAAATAAGGTATTTATGGCTACTTGTCCAACTTCGAAATATCAAAATTTAAAATTTTTTGTATTGACTTCGCCCGTTTTCGCTAATAGTTTTGCCCTAAAAGAATACTATTTATGAAAAATTTAACCCTTTATTGTGCGCTTTCGCTGTGTTTGTCGGCGAATGCGTTTGCCCAAAATTTAGTGTGGATGGCCTCTTCCGATGCTTCATCACCTACCCGTAACGACCAGGCTTTTACCACTGAGCTGGACCTGAGTGGCAATCATTATGTTGCAGGAAACTACGCAGACACACTTTTTATTGACGGTATTGCTTATCCCAACTACCTTAACGATGGTTCAAATGATGCTTACATTGCAAAGTATGATGCAAATGGCAACGTGCTTTGGGTGCGCACCATCAATGGGCCATCTTCACAATTGATTAAATCGATGAAGGTGAATGCCACAACAGGCGACTGTTATGTTAGCGGTTCGTTTATCGCAGACCTGTATGTTAATGGCACTAAACTAAATTCTCAAACCTTTTCCGGATTCTCCACCAATTTTTATCGTTCCTTCATTATGCGTTTTGATACAAACGGTAACCTGATTTGGTCAGACAATACTTTCAGCATAAGCGGTTATGCCATTGACGGTGGCGAGTCTATCGCACTTTCTCCGCTTGGCGATTATGTATATATGCAAAATGGTTATATCGGCGACGTGGTCTTTGAAAGCGGTCCTTCCTATTTGCCATCCGGATTTGGTGTGCAGGGTATTTTGTTGACCAAAATGTCGACCTCAACAGGTGCTATTGTTGCTTCAAGAAACGACATTGAACGATATCTTGTAGATGGTTATATTTTAGAGACCGATAAGGTAGGAAATGTAATTTATGCCGGCAGTCACCGCAGAACATGCATGTTTGAAGTTGATCCAACAGCTTTTGGTACTTGTGACACCAACCCGGCCTACGCTATCCCAGATGGATTCGTTTGGAAAATGAACAGCTCATTTGGCAGCATCTGGGGCAAAGAAATTAACGGAACCGGATTTGAGATTGTTTCTGCACTTGGAACTGATGCGCAAAACAATATTTATATCTATGGCACATTTACCAGCAATGCCGATTTTAACGGAACCGTTTTAACGCCCGTTGCAGGTAAATCAAATGCATTTGTTGCAAAATTAAATTCAGCAGGAAATTATGTTTACTTGAAACAATTTTCTGCAGATCAGTTATACACGACCGAATATCCAACCGATGCAGAAGCGCCTTTTGCTGTTGATGCAAAAGGTAATACATTTCTTGGCGGCGCGTTTTCAGGAACATTAGATTTTAATGGTAACACTTTAACGTCAGATATATTACCATTTTTATTTTACGCGAACGGTTATTTAATTAAATTAAACAGCGCTGGTAATTTTAGATGGGCTGAAAAATTTGAAGGCACTACAGGTCCTTTTGACGAAACTGCTGTGCATGGAATTTCAGTATTAGGTTCTTACCTAGCAGTAGGTGGAGAATTTGCAAATTATAATGTATATCAAACAGACACAGTATTTGCAGATGCCAATGCTTATTTTATAAGTTCAATTCAGGATTGTGATGTTACCATTCAAATTTCAGCATCGTCAAATCTTGTAAGTGTTGCATTTCCTGTAACACTTTCGACACCAATAAAACCAGGGTATAGTTATCAGTGGCAACGTAATAATGTAGACATCCCGGGAGCAACTTCAAACACTTATGTAACAACACTTACCGGTAATTATAAAGTAATTGTCACTACAGGTGTTTGTGAAATTGCATCCAGAAGAATAAAATTAAATCCGCATCCTCGTTTTGGTGATATTGATGATGCAACAATTGCAGTATATCCGAATCCGGCCAACGAAAATATTTATATTCAATTACCGCCATCACAAGTGAATACAACATTTAGTTTAATCATTTCAGATTTATCCGGAAGAACCGTGTATTCAGAAAATACCACATCCGATGAATCGGGATTAATGCATGTTCAATTACAAAACAGCATCAGCAGTGGAACATATTTTATCCAATTAATTGGAGATAATTATAGTGCCACTACACCAATTGTGATAGAATAAAATAATTCATAATAAAACAAAAAGGTCACCTGTGCGGTGACCTTTTTTTATGCAAAATTTTTTACTTTTTTTCCAGTATCGTTATTGCCATTTTCAACAACAAAGTAATTTTTTTCACCGGCAAATCATTTTCCGCATCAACCATAAATATTTTCATGCGCGAGCGTTTCTCCTGAATTAATTCCGGAAAATCCATTTTATTTCCATCTGCAAATCCGATATAGGGTTGTCCTGTTTTTTTGTTTGTCCATAAGTAACACAACATTCTTCCATTGTAATAAAAAAACGGCATGCTGTATTTCCATTCGGGGGTGATGGATGGGTGGTGATTGAGAATTATATTGCTCAGGGCTAGAAAAGTAGATTGTGTGGGTTGTGGGAGGGAGAGGAAAAAGGTGTTAGACGAGCCCTGCATAAATTGATAATTATGTCTTTAATTAATTTTAAATACAAAATTATCAATTAATTTCAGCGCGTTTGTATTGAAAATAATAATGTTAACCCCAACCAATCATTTTACTTAATTTCTCGGTTGGGGCTAATTTTTTATTTGACAATTCACTATAACTAAAACGTGTAGCACAAGGCGCCTCCTGGACTAAAATATAGTCCACCGCCATTAGAATTAAGCCCGTAACCCTGTCTTCTTAGATCAGGAGTTAATAACAAAGAATTAAATATGGCAATTCCATAAGAAGCTTCAAGGCCTAATCTTAAATAAACA
>DAORKJ010000170.1:0-4664 GCA_035439505.1 Chitinophagales bacterium | reverse complement strand
TAAATAGTTGCATTTAAATCTTTACAAATTAAATTCATCCAACAAGGATTTTCAGGAGCCTGATTAAAAAAGGTAACCTTGTTATTTATTTCGTAATAATCGGGAAGTAAAAAAGTATAAGGGCAATTCGGGTCGTTGTAAAGTAAAGTATCTTTTGCAATAGGATAGTTTACTTTTGGAAACCCCATTGGTCGAGGAGTGGTATCCGTTTCGCAGGAAATAAAAAATGCTGCGGGCAATAATACTAATAATAATCGGAACAGGTTTTTTTGCATAATGATTATATAACGGTTAAAAATAAAAAAACTTGCAATAGAGCTTGCAAGTTTTAAGTTGATAACGTGTAACTATTTGTCAAAACGGCAGACTGTCGTCCACAATCATATCTTTTTCGTTATCCGGATTTGAATGCGACATTTCATAATCAGTTCCACCTTGAGCACCTGTGCCATTGCCACCAGGGCGTGGTCCTAATAAAGTGAAATTTTCGGCAACTATTTCAGTGATATATCTTTTATTGCCTTCGCGGTCCTCCCACGAACGATTTTTAATGCGACCTTCGATATACACTTTAGCACCTTTGCGCAAAATTTTGCCGGCAATTTCTGCCAATTTCCCCCACATGGCAATATTGTGCCATTCTGTTTGTTCTACTTTGTTGCCATTGCGATCGCGGTAAACTTCGGTGGTTGCCAATGTGAAATTAGCTACCACATTACCGCCCTCAAAATTTCTCAGGTCCGGGTCTTTACCCAGATTACCAATGAGAATTACTTTGTTTACTCCACTCATAATTCGTTTTCTTTTGGTTTGCTTTGAACATTAAAAATAATCATTAATTTTCAAAAAATCGCGAATTACCCCGGGAAATGCCAGTTGTTTTAACTGTGTAAAAGTTACCTGCTTAACACCGGAGCGCTTTATTTTATCAGTACTTTTCAAGTCAAAAATATAGAATCTGCAAATAAGTTGCTGGTGTGTTAATTGTTGTTTAAAAATGGGAGATGTAATTACCGGTAAAGAATTTTTAATTCGAAATGCCTGATAGTCTGCACTTTCCATTAAACTTTTCGAAGAAACATTTTTAGTAGTTTCTATAACCGGAAATTGATATAAGTTTTTCCATATATCATTTGCAATTCGTTGCTCTACTAATATTTTTTCGCCTGCACGAAATACAAAAAAGTGTAAATACCTTGTCTGTCGTTTAACTTTTTTCGATTTAACAGGCAGTATATCAGTGAGGTCCTGCAGATAGCCGGCACATGATTTCTGTAATGGGCAATTTTCGCAATCCGGCTGCCTGGGTTTACAAATTAATGCGCCAAAGTCCATCATCGCCTGATTAAACACATCAGGTTCCTTTTTATCGAGTAAACTATCGGCCTGTTGCTGAATCAAGCTTTTCCCTTTTGGGGTATCAATTGCTTCCCGGATACCAAAATACCTGGCCAGCACCCTCAATACATTGCCATCAACAACTGCAAATGGTTTTTTGTAGGCGTAGGAAAGGATAGCATGAGCCGTATATTGACCTATTCCTTTTAGCCGAATTAGTCCCTCATAGGTATCAGGAAAACGGCCATTTAATTCCTCAACTACTTGTTTAGCTGTGGAATGCATGTTCCTGGCACGGGAATAATACCCCAATCCTTCCCACATTTTCATCACTTCGTCGTGTGGTGAGTTGGCAAGTTGTTGAATGTCAGGATATTTTTTGACAAATTTCTGATAATAGCTCAAACCTTGCTCAACCCTAGTCTGCTGTAGAATTACCTCGCTCAACCATACCTTATAGGGGTCGTTTGAACCAATCCAAGGCAAATTTCGTTTATAAAGGCTATACCAACGGAACAGTTTTTGTGTAAATGTTTTACGCATTGCACCACAATAATACAAACTGTTAAAAAATGTCGGGTAAATAAAATAAAATCCCGAATTTTGTGGTTTAAAGTGCTGATTATCAAACTAAAACGAAGATACCTATGAGAAAAGCAGATATTGTTAATCGCATCACGGAAAAAACCGGACTTGAAAAAGTTGACGTTATGGTTGTTGTTGAAGCCTTTTGTAAAGAGATTAGAGAAAGTATGGCTGAAGGCAATAACGTATACGTTAGGGGATTTGGAAGTTTTGTAGTGAAAACGCGCAAAAAGAAAATCGGAAGGATTATTAAAAAGAATATTGCCATAGAAATTCCGGAGCAAAAAATTCCGGCATTCAAACCTGCCAAAGTATTCATTAACAGGGTTAAAGAAGGAAAAAAGTCTAAAGCAAGCCTGTAAAGTGAAAGGAATATATATTGGAGTTGGCCTGGCTGCAGCAGCCATAGCGATAATTTACTTTGGATTTAGCAATAAACCACCTGTAGTTACTGCCTTTGACGACCAAAGGGAGAAACTTATAGATTCATTGCAATACCCGAATGGAGAGCAGTTAATGGAAATGCATCACGATATGCAAAAAGCCTCTGCAAGTTCAAAAACTGCCTTATTACAACAACTTTCAGATGAATGGTTACAAATTGGTCAGCCCGTGATTGCTGCCGATTACCTGCGCCAAAAAGCAGAAAGTGAACCCACCTACGAAAATTTTATGCGTGCCGGTTCCGCTCTAAGCAGCCTGATAGATTTTGTTCAGGAAGAAGATTTACGTGTTAGTGTGGTTTACGGAGCCCGTTTTTGTTTTGAGGAAGCAGGCAAGCTAAAACCGGAAGATTTAGACGCAAAGATAGGCCTGGCAACGGTTTTGGTAAGTGGCACCAATGCCCCTATGGAGGGTATTATGATGCTTAGGGAGATTGATGCACAACACCCTGATAACATACAAGTGAACCTGGAATTGGGTCGTTTTTCGGTAATGAGCGGACAAATGGATAAAGCTTTAGAGCGATTTGACCGAGTTTTACAAAAAGATTCCCTAAATTTGCAGGCTCGTTACATGAAGGCTCAGACTTATCTTGGGTTAAAAGATACTTCCGGAGCCATATTGGAACTTGAAAAACTAAAATCAATGACCACCGATTCGATGATTATCAATCAGGTGCGGACTGAGATACATAATTTAAATCATTAAAAAATCACTTAGTATGCCATCAGGTAAGAAACGTAAAAGACATAAAATGGCCACTCACAAGCGTAAAAAACGCCTGAGAAAGAATCGCCATAAAAAGAAATAAGAACTGGCATCTTTTCCGCCCTTTATATTTTCCGACCTCAACCGTTTTATTAATTCCATAAAGGGAGAAAATCCGTATTTATTTTGGAAAGGGAACTTATTATTAATTCAACTCCAACCGGAGCTGAAATTGCATTATTAGAAGATAAACAACTCGTTGAAATCCATCGCGATTCTCAGAGCAGCCGCTTCAATGTGGGCGACCTGTACTTGGGAAGAGTGAAAAAAATAACGCCGGGCCTAAACGCCTGTTTTGTTGATGTTGGATTTGAACGCGATGCGTTTTTGCATTATTCGGACCTCAACCCGAATTTTCGCTCAATTTATAAATATACCAAAGCCGCTCAGGATGGTCATCCATACAGCATGGATTCCTTTTTGAAAGAACCGGAAATTATTAAAACCGGGAAAATCAATAATGTGGTGGCCAAAAATCAGCACATTTTAGTGCAGATTATAAAAGAGCCAATTCAAACCAAAGGACCAAGACTGAGTTGTGAAATTTCATTAGCAGGACGTTACCTGGTTCTCACGCCGTTTAATGAAGTTGTTGGTGTATCACGAAAAATTGCATCAGCCAACGAAAGAAAAAGACTACAGGCATTAATTGAACAATTGCGACCAAAAGGATTTGGCGTAATTATTCGTACTGTTGCCGAAGGAGTTGCCACTCATCTATTGCATGAAGATTTGAATGATTTGATTGCACAATGGGCTGAAATAACTAAACGTTTGCAACAACTACAGGCTCCGCAAATTGTGTACAGCGAAACACGCAAAACAAATACCTTATTGAGAGATGTGCTCAACGACTCATTTAACAATGTTGTGGTGAATGAACCATCAATTGCAAATGAAGTAAAAGAGTATATCAAAAAAATAAGCCCAGGTTCCGAAAAAATGGTAACACTCCATACCACAGGGAAATCTGTGTTCGATCAATTTGGGGTGACAAAACAAATAAAATCGCTGTTTAGTCGAACAGTTAATATGGATAGTGGTGCTTATTTAATTGTTGAGCACACAGAAGCCTTGCATGTTATTGATGTAAATAGCGGAAATAAAACTGCGGTAAAAGGCGATCAGGAACAAAATGCTGTTGCCGTTAATGTTGAAGCGGCTAAAGAAATAGCCCGCCAATTGCGTTTACGGGATTTGGGTGGAATTATCATTGTCGACTTTATCGACATGAAACATCCTGATAATAAAAAAGCAGTTTACAATGCATTAAAAGAAGCTATGGCTAACGATAGAGCCAAGCATACTATATTACCAATTTCAAAATTCGGTGTAGCACAAATTACCCGTCAGCGTGTTAAACCTGAAGTAAATATTACTACTACAGAAGTTTGCCCTACTTGCAGTGGAACAGGTAAAATTGAAGCTAGTGTATTGTTAATTGATGATATAGAAAGAAAAATTAAATACCTCGTTAAAAATCAAAATCAGCAATACGTTAAATTAATCGTACATCCTTTTGTTGAGTC
>DAORKJ010000169.1:0-4755 GCA_035439505.1 Chitinophagales bacterium | reverse complement strand
CAGGGTATCAATAAAACAAGCTTTCGAGATATTGCGGAAAGTTTGCAGATAAGCGATGGGCATGTGCGATATTATTTTAAAACCAAAGAAATTTTATTGATGTCCATATTTGACCAATTGGACCATGAAATAATTGAGGCTGCTACAATCCCGGCGCAATTAGAGCAAGATGTATATGCTTTGCTGATGCTTAATGTTGAACAAATATTTCAGTTAGCAGTAAAGTATCGATTTTTATTTGTGGAATCGCCAAAAACGATTGGTCAGTACCCCAATCTTCTAAAATCTTATAGGAACTTAATGGGGCGAAGAAAGGAAATGATTTTTGGTGCATTTAAAGCATTTGATGAAATGCACTTATTTCATTCCGGTTTCGATACACAAGCCCGGGAATATGCATTCTACACCATTTTTATAGTTTCTGATGGATGGATGAGAACTTTTCTGCTCACTAATACAAAAGAACCCGATAAAAAGGCAATCAAATTTCATAGTAATTTAATTATGCAAATTTTAAAGCCATATCTAAAAATTTAATTGAGATAAGTTAAACTGATTTTAATTTGTTCGTTAATTAAAAGTATTGACTGAAGCTTTTAATAATATTTTTTGACCGGTAATTCAGCAAAAATCAAAAAAACAAATCTGACAAATTTACAGGCGGCTTTTTTCATGTACTTTTGCACTTTAAATTTTCGATTTTAAATCCAAAATATAATTGTAACAAAAGTGTAAGCGGTTAAGCGATATTTATTTATGCTACTTTTTGGGTCACTAAGACCTGACAGGTTTAAACCTGTCATTTATGAATTGGGCATAGAAGCAGGAAGTGCCGGCGTATTAAGCTTGGATTTACTTGATACAAAGCAGCCGCTTCGAGCAAAAAAAGTGTATCTTTAACTTCATATCTATTCCAAATGAGGACACTCGTAATTATTACTACCGCATTTGCACTTCTACTCCCCGCTATTGTTAGTGCACAGGCCGGAATATATCCTGATATACTATGGGAAAGGAATTACGGTGGAACTGCTTCAGATTATTTACAGGACGCCTGTGCCACATCTGACAGTGGCTATTTATTATTTGGTCAAAGTAGGTCAATAGGTGATGATGTTGGCGCTCTTCATGGCGGGCAGGATTATTGGCTTTTAAAAATTGACAGCGTAGGTAATACGGTTTGGAATAAAACTTATGGTGGTGCAGACGATGAATATGGCATAGCAATCATGCAATCAAGTAACAATAATTTTGTGATTTCGGGGATAACCTATTCTGACGGAACCGGCGACGTTGTCAATAATTTTGATGATGGCTGGGAGCCATATTCAACTGATACATGGAATGTCCGGATAGACAATCTAGGTTCGATACAATGGAGCGAAAATTATGGCGGATCTAAGGACGATGGCCCTGATTTTTTATATGAAGCATTTGGCCAAAAAATACTAACTGTTGGTTACTCTATGTCTAATAGTTATATGGTGGATGGCAATAATGGTTATTCAGATTTCTATATTTTTTTAACTGACAGTAATGGCTCTGTTGAATGGAGTGTAACATTAGGCAGCAGCAGTTATGATTATGCCTATGGCGCAACACAATTAGCTGATAGTAATTTTTTAATTGTTGGTCATTCAGGTACAAATAATTTAGATTTTGCCGGTGGATATGGGGCAAGTGAAGGCTGGCTGGTTTTAATAGATAAATCAGGTGAAGTGATTTGGAAAAAAAATTATGGTGGTTCTGCTGCTGACGATCTACTTGCTGTAATGCCTTTAAACAGTGATGATTTAATACTGAGTGGTTACAGCATGTCATCTGATTTCGACCTCAATATAAATTACGGTGGCTTTGATTTTTGGATTATGAGAACGGATAGTATTGGTAATGTCCAATGGAGTACAAGTCTTGGCACTGCCGGATGGGACCTTGTAAAACATATGGAAATATCAGATTCCACCATTTATGTTTGTGGCTACAATGGTGGAAATTCCGGAGTAGTTACCGATAATCACGGCAGTTTGGATTTTTGGTTGGTGGCGTTAGACTTTTATGGGAATATTCTTTGGCATCGATCGTACGGTGGAACATTAAGTGATGTGGCCAACAACATTATTATAAATCCAGACAAGACTATGCTTTTAAGTGGAGTAAGTTACTCTAATAATGGAGATGTTGGTGCACATTATGGCACTTCAACATATTCTGATTTCTGGGTTATAAAACTAAGCGAGCCTTGCATGCATGCAGCTTGGTATGCAGACGAGGACGGAGATAGTTATGGCAATGTTGATATTGTTGAATTTTCATGTACCGCTATTCCGGGTTTTGTAAGTGATAGTACCGATTGCAATGACACGGATAGTTTAGTAAACCTAATGACAACAGATATATGCAACAATTTAGATGATAACTGTAATGGCATTTTTGATGAAGATGCCTTGGCTTATTTATGGTATTTTGATGGCGATAGTGATTCCTATGGAGATGCAACAACAGATTCTGTAGCTTGCTTTACACCAATAGGTTATACTGCAGATAGTACCGATTGTGACGACACAGATAGCTTAGTAAACTTATTGGCAATAGATTTATGCAACAATTTAGACGATAACTGTAATGGCATTTTTGATGAAGATGCCTTGGCTTATTTATGGTATTTTGATGGCGATAGTGATTCCTATGGAGATGCAACAACAGATTCTGTTGCTTGCTTTACACCAATAGGTTATACTGCAGATAGCACCGATTGTGATGATACTAATAATATGATAAACATTGGGGCGATTGAAATTTGCAATGCTTTTGACGATAATTGTAATACTATAATTGATGAAGGCTTACCAACCTTTGTTTTTTTCGCCGATTTTGATGCAGATACTTTTGGCAATGCGGACAGTACTATTGAAAGTTGTTTTGGTTTTGTTATTGGCTTTGTTTCTGACAGCACAGATTGCAATGACACAATGTTTTCAATATTTCCGGGTGCAGTTGAAGTTTGCAATTACCTTGATGATGATTGCGACATTTTAATTGATGAAAACCTCATATATGTATGGCAATTTGCCGATTCCGATAATGACTATTTTGGTGATGCGCTCACTGATACCTTGGCCTGTATTGATATACCGGGTTATGTATTAGACTCTACCGATTGTGATGATACTAATCCTGATATTTACCCCGGCGCTATAGAAATTTTAAATGGCTTAGATGATGATTGTAATCAAATTAGCGACGAAGGATTGATGGTTAATAATTTAAATAAAGTAATTAGTATTTATCCAAACCCTGCACTTGATTATATTTTTATTCAATCAGATGCAGTTCACAACATCACAATTTATAATTTAACCGGGGCTGCAATTCAAAACCTTCTGCTTTTACCCGGGTTAAATTCCTTTTCGGTACAAAATTATTCCAGTGGCGCGTATTTGGTCAAGGTTGATAATAATGAGTTGTTAATTTGGGTGAAGGAGTAAGTCATTTTTTTTAAATTAATTTAATACAATGCGTTTACTCTTTGCTGCTAAAGGATACCTTGTGATGATGAAAATTAAAAATATTCCTGGTAATTAAATTGCCATGAAAATTAAATTGGTGAATTATTAAAAAATCAAAATGACAAATTTTCATACATTATTTTTTCAGCATTTATCTCCTTCAATTCATAATTAAAATAGATGCACCTTAATTAAAACAAATAATTAGCCACTTGAGATTTGGCATGTAAAAAAGACTTGCGATAATTGATTTCGCCCAAAAACATGCAAATTATGCGCAATTCGGGCAAGCGATTGCAGCGGAAAACCCGCAGACCGCTTTTTCTGCGGGCGAGGATTTGCAGCGTAAAGCGCGGTGCCGCAGCAGGATGTTTGCTACGGAGGAAAATTGCTCTGCGGCATGCCCCCAAACGGCTTTTAGAACCCCTGTTTTTAACTTGCATTTAATCACCATTTTTGTTGCCACAATTCCTTAACTTAGCGCCCCGAAGCGGATGGCGATATGGCCACCGAAACAATTGAAATAATATATGAATATTACAACGCTTGAAGATGTAGTCATCAAATTCGCCGGCGATAGTGGTGACGGTATGCAGCTTACCGGTGGGCAGTTTACTACAAACACTGCACTTTTAGGGGCCGATTTGGCCACATTTCCTGACTTTCCTGCTGAAATTCGTGCACCAATAGGCACTTTGCCGGGTGTTTCCGGTTTTCAGTTACACTTTGGAAGTCGTAAAATTTACACCCCGGGCGATGCCTGTGACGTGCTGGTTGCCATGAACGTAGCCGCTTTGAAGGTGAATTTATATGCACTGAAAAAAGGCGCTATTGTAATTGCCAATACCGACGGTTTTGATGCTAAAAATATGCGCCTCGCCAATGCGGAAACCAACCCGCTGGAAGACGGCACTTTGGATGGTTATCAGGTGATTAAAATTGACGTTACGAAACTTACTCGCGAAGCACTCTCCGATATCACGATGGGTGTGAAAGAGAAAGATCGTTGTAAAAATATGTTTGTGCTCGGCTTCTTATATTATATGTATAGCCGCACACTGGAATCTACCGAACGATTCCTGACTTCGAAATTCAGCAAAAAACCGGATGTGCTTGAAGCTAACGTTCGCGCACTGAAAGCCGGTTATAACTATGCTGATACGGTGGAAGTTTTTGCTTCTCGTTATAAAGTGGAAGCTGCAAAACTGGAACCGGGCACTTACCGCAGTATTATGGGTAACGAAGCCGC
>DAORKJ010000168.1:0-4762 GCA_035439505.1 Chitinophagales bacterium | reverse complement strand
AATCGCCACTATTGAGCACTTTAAATAATAATTTATCACCTTCTTCCCCATATTTACCCATTAACGTATTAAGGTTTTCCATCACAGGCGTTTCTAAAGGCTGATAGCCGTATAATTGATATACTGATTTTATCGTATTGATAATATAATTGCGCTTCGAAACTTCTTCCGGCCCAAAATCTCTGGTTCCTTTTGGTATGGATGGCTTTTGTTTTGACATGTTGTTGGTTTATTTAATATTAATCAAGGGAGGGGGATAATTTTTTTATTGATCAAAATTGAAACAAAATTGAATCAAAATTTATGGTTTAAATAATTTAAGATATTAAGTCAAATATTGTTCAATATATTTTAATGTTGTTTCAATCTTATTTCAATCTTGTTTCAATTTTGCTCTCCCGATAGCTATCGGGAGAGCTTCAATTTTGCTTCAATTTTGTTTCAATTTTGTTCAATCTTTTTCAATTTTGCTCTCCCGATAGCTATCGGGATTGCCTCAATCTTACCTCAACCCTTCCCTCCCCATTTCTTCACAATCTCTTCACAAGCTTCATCAATCATTTGATATACTACTTCATATAAATTGTCATCATAATAAGGGTCCGGAACGGCTTTATTTTTTCCGGGTTCAGCCATATTCATTATGAGGGCAACTTTGTTTTTTTCATCTTCATTTTTTGCGTGACGAATAATATCCTGGTAATTTGAACTATCCATTGCAAAAATCCTGTCAAATGTTTCTAAATGATAAGGAGAAAATTGTTGTGCACGTTGATGGGAAATATCTATACCATGCAATTTGGCTATTTTTTGGGACCTGGGGTCGGGAGCCTGCCCAACATGCCATGCACCGGTGCCGGCACTTTCGACATGCCATGAAAGCCCGTTTTGTTTTGCCTTATGGCGCAAAATGCCTTCTGCCAAAGGGCTGCGACAAATGTTACCAAGACAAACCATTAAAATTTTCATACTGCAAAGTTAAACAAAGACAGGCAGTAAAAGTTGCAAGGTATTTACAAATTAACATACCACTAAAGCTGGTATCAATAAAAGGTATAGGTATATTGGTTAATCAGCATGATACCGTCCTCTTCGGCAACCGATTTAATTGGCAACCCTTTATCGTTAAACTCAAAAACCATTTTAAAAGAAGGGGTAGATAAATTTGTAGGGTCGTAATATCTGTTGTAACTAACCAACATGCCTTCTTTATTGTAGTTGTATATGGTTTTAAAAAAGAATTCACCGTACATATAAAATGTCTCATCAATTAAATTGCCATTTTTATCCCAGGTGTAAACACTCTTTTCTACTTCAGTCATAACCATTTTATCGGTACTGTTGCCCTCGTCATCAACTTCAAAGTTCATCGCATTACCAATCTTTTCGATAATATGTTCTGATTTATCGTAAACGTAACTGTATTCTCGTGCTTCTGCACCGGAAACAAAACTTTTTTCTAGTTTTCCTTTTTTATACTCAAATCCAACTTGTATTTCCATCATGTCATAACCGTTCATATTGATTTGTGAAACGTTGGATTCTTTATTATAAATAAAAACATCATTCATAGGCGATTCTTGTTCGCTATCTTCAAAATCTGAAGCCATGTCATAAACTACCTTTTGTAATTTACCTTCAGTATCATAATAATTAGTTTGTAATCCACCGAGGTAACCTTCTGAATCATAAACAGTAATTTTTACAGCATTTACTTTATTCTTTTTATATAAGGTATATTCATTTGCATTGAAGCCTACATCACCAGGCAAAAATTGTGCATTTACAGATGCAACCAGCAGCAACAAAATAATTAATACAATACTATTTTTCATCGTGGTAGATTTACAGTTTTAAAATTAAGAGAAATTTCTTTAGCTAAAGGTATTGCTTCAGGCGGAACCGGTAACCGAAGTTCGTCAAATGTTACACCATTGCGTGTTTGCCAGTGAATAGTGAATTCTAAAATTGCCGGCGATGTATCCTCATACAATATTACTTTACTAGTTAAACGATGTTCGTTCATTAAATAATATTGTTCGCCATTCAAGATTACAAAATAATCAGTAATATACACTTCTTTTTTACCCTTACCTGGTTTTAATTTTGCCAGTGCTAATTTGCGGCGGATATAAACAATAATGCTTCCAATAATTAATGTTATTATAATAGCAATAGGCAAACTGGCACTACGCGATAACATGATTGTTATGGTGCCTAAAGCAAAAAAGGCAATGGAAAAATAAATATTGTCTTCGTTGCGATATTTAATCTCATTTTTCGCAAACAATTTCCATGTAGCTTCATCAATTGGCCAATGCGCACGAACCGGCTGGTTGCTGATTGATGTATGAACATCACCTTCGGCTGGTTTGGTATGAAGGCTTTCCATGATTTGATGTTGTTTTTCTTTTACATCACGGGCAATGAATAGCTGACTGATACCGCTCACCAACAATAGTAAACCGGCTAGGGTAAGCAACAACACCAATATCCCAATAAAATCCCATGTGGTACTGAGTAAAGCAGAGCCTCCAACAAAGGTAATGAGTGCACCAACGGCAGTAAGTACTATTCCAACTACCGTTGTAAACGCGGACCGCTGTTTTTCATTACTCATTTCAGTGTTTTTTTGAACTTAAGGTCTTACCTTCGCAAAATATGCAATTGGCTGAACACAAAGATACAATAGTTGCCTTAAGCACTGCACCTGGTGTTGGTGCAATTGCTGTTATCAGAATGTCGGGCGATAATGCCATTGAAATTGCGGACAAAGTATTTATAGGTAAAAAACTTGCACGAGCCCAGTCCCATACGTTACATTTTGGTGTTATTGCTGTGGAGGGAAATAAAATTGATGAAGTGGTAATTGGATTATTTAAAAATCCACGTTCATATACCGGTGAAGACATCATAGAAATTTCCTGTCATGGTTCTCCATTTATTCAACAGCAAATTTTACAAGTATTAATTCAAGCCGGTGCACGACTTGCAAAACCCGGAGAATTTACCATGCGTGCATTTTTAAATGGTAAAATGGATTTAAGTCAGGCCGAGGCTGTTGCCGATTTAATTGCGGCGCAAACCCAAGCCTCACATGATATCGCATTAAAACAAATGCGTAGCGGATATGGCGAAACATTAAAACAATTGCGTTTTGAATTAATTCATTTTGCATCATTAATAGAATTGGAATTAGATTTTAGCGAAGAAGATGTTGAGTTTGCAGAGCGCAGTCATATGCAACATTTAATTGATAAAATTAATTTAGAATTAGACCGATTAATCCGTTCATTTGAATTAGGTAATGTGATTAAAAACGGTGTAAATACGGTAATTGCAGGAAGGCCAAATGCCGGAAAATCTACTTTGTTAAATGCATTATTAAATGAAGACAGAGCAATAGTAAGTGCAATAGCAGGAACCACCCGCGATACGATTGAAGAAGAATTAAATATCAATGGCATTGTATTTCGATTAATTGATACAGCAGGTATTCGCGAAGCAAAGGATGAGATAGAAAAAATTGGCGTAGAAAAAACAATGGAGAAAATAAAAACATCTACATTGTTGATGTATGTATTTGATGTAAATACCTTGACGCCCGAAGAAGTTCGCACCGATTTAAATAATTTAGTGGAAGCAGGTGACCGCATGTTGGTAATTGCCAATAAAATCGACACACCAGAAGGTGGAAAATTACTCGCTCAATTTTTCGAATTTGAACCTGATGCATATATTTCTTCGTTACAAAAAACAAATATCGACGAATTAAAAGCACTCATGTATCAAAAAATAGTGCATGATGATTTCAGCATGGAAAATACAGTAGTTACCAATGCCCGTCACCTCGAATCACTGCAAAAAGCACGCACCACCCTCAACGATGTAATCCAATCTCTCCACAACAATGAAAGCGGTGATCTCACAGCCCTATCCATTCGCTATGCACTTAATGCAATAGGCGAAATAACCGGACAGGTTACGAATGAGGATTTATTGGATAATATTTTTAGGAATTTTTGTATCGGAAAGTAACTATCTTTCCTTTGTTTCATAAATGCCTGTTATTGTTAGCTTTTAGCTGATTTATCTTTCTTTTATTTGTTGCCCAACTCCACTTTTTTACCTATATTTGTTGCCTGATTGTTGCCCAGATTTGTTGCCCACAAATCAGGCAACACTCGGGAGAGAACATGCTACATACAGCTACAAGCTGCTACATGTAGCAACAACAGGCAACAAAATGAGCAGCAACATTCGTCTACAAAAAACTTGTCAGCACTGCGGTAACCGGTTTACCGCCAAGACTACTGTTACACAGTTTTGCTCAGATACCTGTGCCAAGAGAGCATACAAACAACGGAAGCGGGATGAAAAAATTGAAGTGGCCATCAAGGAAGAAACCGAGAAAGCCATGTACAACCCTGCCATTTCTCAAAAGGAATTTCTAACCGTAGATGAAGCCTGCCAGTTAATCAACGCCAGCCGATGGACCATTTACAGGCTCATTGAGAAAGGCGAACTCAAAGCAGGCAAACTGGGCAGAAGTACCCGTATTCCCCGGGCAGCTATCAATGAATTATTCAAACTAACTGAAGCATGACAGTAACACTTAGGCAACGCAAAAAGGGCGATAAAATAAGCCTGTATCTTGATTACTACAGCGATGGTAAAAGAGATTACGAATACCTGCAACTCTACCTGATACCCGAGCCGGAGAAAGGCAAGCTCACCAAAGAGCAGAAGGAAGAGAACCGTA
>DAORKJ010000167.1:0-4783 GCA_035439505.1 Chitinophagales bacterium | reverse complement strand
AATCCATTCCTACTTGAAAAAGGTAGAACAGGCATTTGGGCTAATGGTGTAAGTATTTTCTCCTGCAAAACAGGTGTTAGCTATCGAGGGCAGGATATTTGGCATACCAATGGTGCACTGCAAGAAGATCCTGCAACAATTAATTGTGATGGCACTGCATCTGAAATTGGTGAGTATTATAATTATGTTGCACCAATTTGTTTATTTGACGGGGCAGCAAGTAAAGTGCATTCGCCAATTTTAGGATATGCATTTGATGGCTATCCTGTTTATGGACCTTATGCATATGCCAATGCTGATGGCAGTGGTGAAATAGTGCGTATGATTTCTTCCTATCAAATTCGTGAAATCACTGAACGCACATCTTTACCCGACGGAACACCATTAAGTGCAGATTTAAGTGGACCAAAAGTTTCCAATACTTATCCTATAGGTTTTTATATGGAAGATTATGCATTTATTGAAGGTTCAGGTAGTCTCGACAAACACAACGGTAGATTTTGTATTACACCGGAATATCCTGAAGGGACTTATGCCTATTTTGTTACTGTAGACCAAACAGGTAATCCCGCTTATCCATATACGATTGCAGATAGTTATTTCGGCATGGTGCCTGATGGCAATTTAGGTGAGTTTTCGGGCCATAATGAAATAACCGAAGCTGTGGTTACCTACAGTTCGATTGGTAATGCGCAAAATCAAATTGATATGATGTTGTATCCTAACCCGGCGCAGGAATATGTTTATGTATATATAGCTCCATCGTTCGAAAATAATATCACTGCAACCATTACTGATATGTCAGGTAAAGTTGTAATGGTTCAACAAAATTTACAACCTGGAATTGCCTACGAATTTTATTTGCAAAATGTTATGCAGGGATTATATCTGCTGCGTTTGGAAAATGAAAATGTTTCCGCTTTTGAAAAATTTGTCGTTGCAAGAAAATAAATTAAACGTATAAAAAAAACCGCCGTTTTGGCGGTTTTTTTTATTTTACTACACCGGTTTGTACGGCAAACTCAGCATTATTATTTTTAATGATATCATTAATACCTAGCAGCACTTCATTACGTGTATTCACATAGTGCCCCCATTCTTCATATTCAAAATGCATCTCTACCATTATTTCGATGGCATATGTTCCAAAATTATTAACGGCAACATTTATGTCCTCATTACGTTTGGGATGGTTTTCTCCGTATTGTTTAATTTGTTGCACTATCGTGCTCAACTGTGCGGATGTTGTGTTATAACTTAATCCCAAATTCAACACTATTTTACGTGATGTTCTACGTGTTAAATTACTTAATTTATTATTGACAATATTTTTATTTGGAATTGTCATATAAGAAGTATCAATTGCACGGATACGTGTACTTCTGAAACCCACTTTCACCACCTTACCTGTTATTCCTTCAGTTTCAATTAAATCACCAATAACAAAAGGTTTTTCGGTAAAAATGGCAATACTTCCAAAAACATTTTGCAAGGTTTCCTGAGCTGCAAATGCAATGGCAATTCCCGCAATACCGGCGCCGGCAACAATAGAATATATGTTAACCCCAAACACCACACCGAGTATACTCAAAAATGCAATTGTCCAAACCAGTACGCGAATAATATCTTTCAGAAAAACTACCAACTGGTCATCCCATGGGTCTTCAGTTTTTGCGGCTCTGTGTTTTAATACCAACACAAAAAAATCGCCAATCCTGGAAATTATCCATGCCGCATTTAATATGAGTAAAAACCGGTAGGTGCCATAAAGGAAAGTTATAACATACCCTTTTACAACCTCATCAGTTTCGATAAAAGGATAATTAAGGGTTTTAAATCCCAAATAAATTGTTTGAAGAACGATAAAATATTGGAGCGGTCTGAGAATTAATTTAAGGAATTCTTCGGTAAGTTCACCTGCCTCTGTTTTCTGAACAATTTTAAACAATAAAAGACTTATCAGTTTGGATATATATCGTTTAAAAATTATCACAAAAACAATAACACCGGCAAGCCAGCACCATTGTCGAATGGTATTGTGGAGAAATTCTGAGTTAAAAAAATCCTGCATGCTACCTGAAATTATGCTACAAAATTAAAGAAAAATAAATGCAGGTCATGGCACTATTGACCAAAGTGCATCCGGTAGCCATTTTCGAAAGCTTTAAATGACTGAATAAATAGACAAACTAAAACCACATAGGTGTAAACTGTTTTACATTGGTACCATATTAAACCTCAATTTTATACCATGATTAACAGACTCCTTACACCTGTTCGAATTAAAGAGTTTTTAAATGACTGGACGCTCCAAAGTTATCATTGGGGTAAAAAAATTGGTATCAACACAGGCGAATTGCCGGATACAAATGGTTGTTTAATCGCCATAATCGGAGTAAATGAAGGTCGTGGCAGCTTACAAAACAGTGGCTGTGCTACAGGAGCAGATACTATCAGACAACATTTGTATCGACTTGCGGTAAACGACTACCCTTTGCAGGTAATTGATGCCGGTGATGTATTAATAGGAGAAACGATAGAAGAAACCTATGCCAACTTAAAAATGGTTATGGAATGGTTTTTAGGTCAACAAATATTACCTATAATTATTGGTGGCAGTCAGGATATTACTATTGGCCAATATGCAGGATATGAGTTTTTAGGACAAGCAGTTAATTTAATGGTAATTGATGAACGTATCGATTTAGACGACCAGGAATATTTACCACCTGCCAGAACCTGGATAAATAATATTTTTAATTACGACCCAAAGTATTTATTTAATTATGCAGGTATTGCCTACCAAACACATTTTAATTCCCCTGAAATATTAAAGGCAATTGATGCCTTATATTTTGATGCTATCCGATTAGGTCGATTAAAAGAGAATATCCAGTTTGCAGAACCCGAAGTGCGCGATGCTGATTTATTGAGTATTGATATTGCTTCCATTCGCGGAGCTGATGCACCGGGACATGCACATGCAACGCCAAATGGTTTATCCGGCGAAGAAATGTGTCAAATTATGCGTTATGCCGGTATGAGCGATAAAATTACTTCTGTCGGCATATATGAATACAATCCAATGTTCGACAATCAGGAATTGACAGCACAATTGATTGCACAAATGATATGGTATTTTGTGGATGGGTATTACAATCGCAAAAGTGATTATCCGATTGTGTCAGAAAAAGATTTTACAAAATACATCGTTAACATTGCGGATAATGAATATGACCTCACATTTTGGAAAAGTATAAAAACAGGTCGTTGGTGGGTAGAAGTTCCTTTTATTGTTCAACAACGTTTTGAGCGCCACCAATTAGTTCCCTGTGCATATGAAGATTATGAGGCTGCTGTAAAAAATGAAGTGCCGGATAAATGGCTCCGTATTTTCCACAAATTGGGATAAGTATTATTAAATTAATTTACTCCACTTACTGAACAATTGTTTCCAGTTTCATTCCTCTGGAGCCTTTTAATAATATCGTGCTACCTTGTAACCGCTGATTTTCAAGCCAAATTTTTGCATCTGCAGCATGTTGAAATGCAACAATATTATTTTTTTGATGCTGAAAAAATAAAGGTCCTACTGTGACTATTTGTTGTATTTCAGATTGTAAAACTAATTCAATAATGGATTGGTGTTCTTGAGCAGCATATTCCCCTAATTCCAGCATATCACCAATGATGGCCACCTTATGTGATGCTTTTAATTTTGAAAAATTTTCAAGTGCCGCTTTCATACTTGACGGGTTGGCATTGTACGCATCTAAAATAAAATAGTTACCACCAATCTCTTTGAGTTCACTTCTATTATTGTCGGGAAAATATTGTTCGATAGCATCTTTTATTTCCTGAAAACCAATATCAAAATATTTACCGATACATGCAGCTGCTATAATATTATTGGCATTATAATCGCCAACTAAATTCGAGTGAATGGTTACTTCTTCATCTAAAACAATTGTTGCAAATTCATTGCCCGAAACTAATCTGCCTGTAGTATAATCATTGTCATCAAAACCATATCGCACAGTTTTATTATATGTGCCAAAATTTTCAATTAAACGACGTTCACTGCTATGAATAAATAATACGCCATTTTTTTGACGAACGTAATTAAACAATTCCGATTTCCCTTTCAGCACACCGGCTTCACCACCAAAACCTTCGAGGTGCGCTTTACCGATATTTGTTATCAAAGCAAAATCAGGGTCGGCATAGGTGCAATAGCCTTCAATTTCGTGCTGATGATTTGCTCCCATTTCGATCACAGCAAAATTGCAATCATTTTTAATCGATAAAATAGTAAGCGGAACACCTATATGATTATTTAAATTGCCTTTTGTTGCAGCAACATTATATTTTTTACTCAGCACAGTTGCAATTAATTCTTTGGTAGTTGTCTTACCATTGGAACCGGTTAATGCTAATACAGGAAAATTAAATGTTTTTCTATGTTGTGCGGCAAGTTGTTGTAAAGTAAGGAGTACATCCTCCACAACAATACAATTATCATTAATGGCATACTTTGCATCATCAACAACACAATAACTTGCACCATTATCGAATGCAGCTTGTGCAAATGCACCACCATTTACCTTTTCGCCCGGAAGTCCGAAAAATATTTCACCGCCGGTAATCTTGCGGTTATCGATAGTAACTCCACTTGATTTTAAATAAAGTTGGTACAATTCATCCGCAGTAGTTAACATCATGGAGTAAAAATAAAAAAGCCTTCCGTGATTTCGGAAGGCTTAGTATATGTTTTACCAACACA
>DAORKJ010000166.1:0-4786 GCA_035439505.1 Chitinophagales bacterium | reverse complement strand
AGCTGATTAGCAAATTAGCAAATGATGTGCGTCTGCGACGGCACATTGTTGTTTAAATGGATGGGTAGGTTATTTTTTTTGCAAAAAATAATGGTTGTTATAAAAACCAAAGCTGCTTTGCTTGCTTAGGCTTATTTGCATTATTCTACATGCTCTTAAATTGGATACCCCCATTAGCTAATTTGCTAATCAGCTAATTACCTAATCAATTGCACACTCCCTTCATTACTCCAAATGTGCTCCGAATACAAAACCCCATTAGCTAATCAACTAATTTGCTAATTAGCTAATTCCACCACCCTCAATGCACAATCACATTATAAAAATTTTCACCTGAAGTGGTTAATTGCAAAAGATATAAACCCGAGGGAAGGTCAGCAGGTAAGTTCATATCATTATGAAGTCCTCCATTCCAGTTTTGATATTGGATGAGTTGTCCGTTCATATTGGTAAGACTTAAAATGCCATGTGATGCTGTCATGTTTTCAGCATCAATATCAATAAAAACTACATTAGTTGCCGGATTTGGATAAACATGTAAGACAGAATTTTTAGAAAAATCTGTAATAGATTGCGGTTGCTTATCTGTGATATACTTCGCAAGAAAAAAATCACCTTCGCCTCCCGACCAAACAATGGTATCGGTAATACCAGGATCGGGATTAAAATCGCCTGTTCCTTTTATCCAACCGGTTACATATAAGTCACCAACATTATCATTAGTACTACAATAGGCAACACCTGATGTTGTTCCATAAATTTGGAATGCCCATTTAAATACACCTGAAGTGGAATAATTGGCGACAAAATTATTTGTGCCATCTGCAGTTAATACATATGCTGCACCAGATGCATAATTAAAATCGGTTTCACCGGCGTGAAAACCACAAATATTTACTCCACCTAATTTATCTAAGGACACATCGTAACAATCTACCACGGCTGTTCCTTCAACCAACGCATGCCACACATAAGTGCCATCATACAAATATTTCACTAAATACCCTACATAACCTAAGGTGGTATCAGGATTGGAAGCTACATCATCCATATTAAAATCGACTTCACCCAAAAATGTACCCGCAAAATAAACATTGCCGGTATTATCTGTAACTACTGAACGCCCACTACCATACCATGGCACATCTAATTCATGCGCCCATAAAAATTCACCTGTGGAAGAATAACTCGCCATATAAGTGCCACTTAAGGAACCTCCTGTTGCATAAATATTTTCCTCTGTTAAGTCCGGGTTGAGGTCGGCAGATTGACTAAATTTTCCTGTTGCAAAAAAGGTATTATCATTTGTAACACAAATACCATAACCTCTATCTGTAGAAGTGCCGCCTATTCCCAATGCAAAAATATAATCACCGGAATTGCTGTATTTAGCAATAAAAGCATCATCTGTACCCAAACTGGTTAAATTGTTGACGGCAATATCATCAGGATTAAAATCGCAAACACCACCAAAATAACCTGTTACATAAATAGCACCATCATTGCCTAATACCAATTTTTCGCCACCGGACAATCGACCGGCATATCCTATTCTTTTCACCCATTGTAAAGTAAAATCACCCGAATATTTGGCAATAAAAATATCTGCATCTCCAATTGCAGTTAAAATATTTTCGCCAACACCCGGGTCAAAATCGGTGGTGCCCTGATAAAAACCCGTGACATATATTTCGCCGTCACTTTCAACATAAATACTATTAAAGGTTACCGTGCCATTAATAACCATATCATTATCAGAATGTAATGAGAATCCACCTAAAAATTCACCCGTTTTGGTGTATTTAACTAAAATGGAACCATTATAATTACCGGAGGAAAATACATCAACCTCTGCAGCTGCAGTATCGATATTAAAATCAACATTATTGCCCTTAAATGTACCAACAGCATAAATGTTGCCGTCAAGACCGGCATGGACCTGATAGCCATAATCTGAGCCATTTTTACCAATTTTTCCCGCCCAGTCTAAAGTCGGGACTTGGGTATAAATCTTATTTACTCCTAAAAAAAGTATACATAAACAGATAATCCTGATTTTGCTCATGAGTGTAGTGTTTTTATAAAGTTAATTAGAATAATTGAACACTAAAATATTTAAAACAAATTGTTTTTTGCACATTTGCATATATACTTATGCCACTAAACACCTTAACCCGAGCAGCAAATATGCATGCTGCAGCAAATACCCAATTTGATGTCATCATCATCGGTGGAGGTATTACGGGCGCAGGAATTGCGCTGGATGCTGCTTCAAGAGGGTTAAAAGTGTTGTTACTGGAAAAGTATGACTTCGCTGGTGGAACTTCATCTAAATCGACAAAGCTGATACATGGCGGATTACGGTATTTAAAACAATTGGAATTTGGGTTGGTGCGTACGGTGGGAATTGAACGGGCTGTTATCCATAAACTTGCTCCACATTTGGTTGAACCGATTAATATGGTTTTGCCGATTTACAAAAATGGCAGCCTTGGAAAATTTTCTACGGGAATTGCACTACGCATTTATGATACTTTAGCAAAAGTGGAACGAGACGATAGATATTATATGGTGGATCCAACACATTTACATCAACTGGAACCATTATTATCGACCCGGGACTTAATTGGTGGTGCTATTTATAAAGAATTTAGAACTGATGATGCACGATTAACTATTAGTGTAATTAAATCTGCCGCAACTTTTGGCGCCAGTTGTTTTAATTATATGAAAGTGGAAAATTTCATTTTTACCAATAATGTTATAAATGGTGTTGTTGCACGCGATTTATTATCCGACACAACTATAACATTTAACGCAACACATGTAATTAATGCTGCAGGGCCTTGGGTAGATGATGTAAGGAGTCTGGAAACATTACCTAAAGGAAAAAAATTACATCTCACCAAAGGCATACATATCGTAGTAAACAAAAACGATTTTCCTGTTCAGCATGCATTATATTTTGATGTTGCAGGCGATAACCGAATGATTTTTGTAATACCTCGCGGAAAATCCGTTTACATTGGCACAACCGATACCAATTATGTTGGCGATAAGGATAATATTTTACTTTCCAGAGAGGATGTTAATTATTTATTGGATGCCGTAAATAATAAATTTCCCAAAGTGCAGTTGCAATATTCGCAGGTAATTTCAGGCTGGGCAGGTTTGCGGCCACTTATTCATGAAGAAGGTAAATCGCCTTCTGAATTATCACGGAAAGATGAAATATTTATTTCTGATAAAGGGCTGATATCTATAGCCGGAGGTAAATTGACCGGCTACCGAAAAATGGCGGAGAAAGTGGTAAATATGTTAGCGAAATCATTTAAAAAATCAGGTAGAAAAATTCCTAACAGCAAAACACATGAGTTATTATTATTTGGCGCTGATTTTGATTGCAGTATACCCGAATACATCACACGCAGAACAGGTGAAGCCAAGCAGATTGATGTAGATGAAAATGTAATTTCCTATTTGGTGTATACTTACGGCACTGGCTGTGAAACGATAATTAACTATGCATTTGATATCGGTAATGCAATTAAAAATCCCGCATCACGATTGCTCACAGCCGAAATTATGTATGCAATAGAACATGAAATGGTTACCAATGTCAGCGATTTTATTATTCGCAGAACAGGACGTTTGTATTTTGATATGGAGCAAACTAAACAACTATATCCTGAAATAGCAAAAATTATCGCTGCAAAATTAAGTTTAGATGAAGTGGAGGCTGCGCAACAATTAGCCTTTTTTGAAACTGCGCTTGTACAGGCACTTCCAGCCTGAGCTGTACGCTTGTACAGACAATTATCAACATTGATGTGGTATAACCCTGTTTGTTTTATTGTGTACATCCGCTAATCTTGGATAACAAACCACGATATGGCATTGAAGAAAAAGGCTAAAGTGCAGGAAGAGAAAAAAATTTTCATACTCGACACATCGGTTATTCTGCACGACCACAATTCGGTAAATAAATTCGAAGAACACGACGTTGTAATTCCCATCACAGTGCTGGAAGAATTAGACAATTTTAAAAAGGGCAACGAAACCATCAATTTCGAAGCCAGAGAATTTATTCGCTTTCTTGATAATAAGTCGAAGGAAAGCACTCTACAAGAGTGGCGACCGATAAACGGACGAACCACAGGACGTATGCTGGTAGCCATGTACGCGCATACAGGCCTCAATGCGGAAGAGGTGTTTGGGGAAGAAAAACCCGACCACAAAATTCTGAATACGGCTCTGGTTATGAAACAAAAATATCCTGAGCATAAGGTTATTTTGGTGACAAAAGATATCAACCTGCGACTAAAAGCTAAATCGCTTGGTTTATATAGTGAAGATTATAAAAACGATAAAATTGAAAACACCGATTTATTAAAAGAGCCAATAGAAACGATTGAAGGTATTGACCATGAATCTATTGACAAAATTTATAGCGACGGATTTATCGGATTTAAAAAAATATTAAAACAAGAACCATTTGCCAATCAGTGTTTTATTTTAAAAAATGGCAGCAGCAGTGTTTTAGCAAGTTATAATTCTGAAGAAAAAGTTTTTGAACGTATCAATAAAGCAACTGCCTACGGCATTAAACCACGCAACGCTGAACAGGTTTTTGCATTAAATGTATTATTAGACCCGGATATCAAACTGGTAGCCTTGCAAGGACAGTCAGGAACCGGAAAAACCTTATTGGCATTGGCTTCTGCATTAGAGCAACGCCGCAATTACAAACAAATATTTTTAGCAAGACCAATTATTCCGCTGAATA
>DAORKJ010000165.1:2627-4819 GCA_035439505.1 Chitinophagales bacterium | reverse complement strand
GACTCCGCCTTTTTCCCTTTTTCCGCGCGAACCTGGTTTACCAACTTAGCTCGCCGGAGCGCTCCACCCAATTAGCTAATTTGCTAATCAGCTAATTAACTAATTCCTCTTAAATTTGTGAAATAATCTCGCAACTATGGCAATTAACTACTGGCTCATAAAATCAGAACCTGAAACTTTTTCGTATGACGACTTAGTAAAATTAAAATCAGATGCATGGACAGGTGTTCGAAATTATGCTGCCAGAATTCATTTGCGCGCTATGCAAAAAGGAGATATCTGTCTGTTTTATCACAGCGGAAAAGTAAGTGCTGTTGTTGGAATAGCTAAAGTAACCAAAGCCGCTTATCCCGACCCAACAGCAACAGAAGGCGAATGGGTTGCAGTGGATGTTGCTGCAGTTAAAAAATTAAAAAAAGAAGTATCACTTAAAGACATAAAAAAAATTCCTGCATTGGAAGATATGCCTTTAGTGCGTATCAGCCGACTTTCAGTTTCACCTGTTAATGAATTTCAATTTTTCAAAATCCTCGAATTGGGCGAAACAAAATTGTAACGCAACAATTAATAATTTATACATTGAAAGTTGTATAAATCAAACTAAAGAAACCACAAAGCTAGACATACACACTAAATTGGTTTTCCATATAAACTTTGTGAACTCTGCGGGCTGTTTTCTTTGGGTTTTCTCCGTGGTTTCGGCTGTTTCTACCTCGGCTTAGGCTTCACGAATCCGCACGTAAATAAACTGGATTAATTTTTAAATTTTGTGCCTTTTGCGCAATTAATTTTGCGTTCCGGTTCACCGGAATTGCGGGCTAAAAAAATGTTATTTCGAAACCTACAATAACAAATAAACACCCAGCAATTAAAATAAAATCACTCAAGATTTTGGCAGAATAATTCTGAAGGTAGTCCCTTTTCCAGGAGCACTTTGTTTGACAAATATTTTCCCCTTATGATAACTTTCGGTAATACGTTTTGCAAGCGTAAGTCCCAAACCCCAGCCGCGTTTTTTCGTGCTATATCCCGGCTCAAACACCGTTTTTTGTTTTGACCTTGGTATACCTTTCCCGCTGTCGCTAATGTCGATAATAGCATGGTCGGTATCCTCCTCAACCCTAATTACAATATCGCCAATACCATCAATTGCATCCAATGCATTTTTCAATAAATTTTCGATCACCCAATTAAATAAAATCACATTCATTTTAACCTGCATATTCGGATTGGGATATTGGAAATCAAAACTCACTTTTTTAGACGAGCGGCGCTTGATATAATCAATAGAATATTCAAGTTCGGTAATCAGATTTTTCTCCGTTAAATCAGGTTGAGACCCAACTTTTGAAAATCTGTCCGCAATTAATTCCAACCGCTGTACATCTTTCCCCATTTCTTCTACCACACTTCGTTTTTGTTCCATTTCAGGTGACTGCTCTAAATATTCCACCCAGGCTACCAACGAAGAAATAGGTGTGCCTAATTGATGTGCAGTTTCTTTCGCCATTCCCACCCAAACACGGTTTTGTTCCGATTTGCGTGCGGTATTAAATAAGGTATACGCCACAATTAAAAATGCCGCTATTATTAATAATTGCACATAAGGATAATATAATAACTGCTGGTATAAAATAGAATGTTTATAATATACATACTGATAAATCCCGCTGCTGATTTCTAATTTAATGGGTTCAGCATAATCTTTCATATCTGCTAAACACCTGGGCAAATAAGTTGAATCGGCTGCCACTTTTGCTGTATCTAAATTTAAATGCGCAACAATATGTCCCTCATTGTCGGTTGAGATAATTGGAACCGTAGTATTTGCCTGAATGAGTTCAACAAAAAAACCGTAATCGGTAATATCAGTAGCTGTTGCAATGTAATGATACACATTGGCAATTTGAGCAACCTTCTGCTTTTCTTCTTTTGCAAGTTTAGTAGCCAGATTGTCGGTATAAATTAAAGTAGCCGCAACAATAAACAGTGCCGACAACACTAAAACTATTTTCCAACGGTATTTTCTTTCGTAAATATTCAACAGGTTATCCGGTTAATTGTCAACAAAAATGGTAAAAAAGGAGGACAAACCCAAGCAGCCACTTTTTATTGGTATTTGCGTTATAGGGTTAATCTTAAAGCTCATCTTCATATTCTATAAACTCAATTTCATCAGCCGGAGTAGTGCT
>DAORKJ010000165.1:0-2527 GCA_035439505.1 Chitinophagales bacterium | reverse complement strand
ACATCATCAAATGTATGTTTACCACTAATAGACATATCCAGCGCGGAAGATTTAATTTGCATGGCAGGTAAAATAATTACCCGGTCTTTAATTTCTATTTTATTTTCTAAGGTCGAGAATTTAATATGGCGCAATTCCTTCATCTTTACAAATCCCGAAAGCGACTCTAATGGTTTGTAATCAATTAATTCTCCATTTTCAATTTTCATGTCACATAAAGTATAAATCGATTGTTCATCCAATTTAAAATCTTTATCCCAACGAATATTCATTTCATATAAGTTAGCCGAAATTCTTCCTTTTATATTTTTTTCCGTGAGCGTAGTCTGATCGAAATTATCAAATTGTTCAAACAATTGTGCAACATCAATATTGGTCAGCGTTCCCGAAGTTTGTAAAATAATATCCCCATTCGCAAGTTCTCTGAACGTTGCATCCACATCAAAATTTCCGCTCATTGCGGCGCCTTTCAGGTTGTTGACAATAATTAAACCCGGAACTAATTTTATACCCGCAGTTATTTGTTTGAAATTAATTTTATTGTAATGGAAATCGTTGCAACTTAAATCGATATTGCCACTAAAGTTGTAATGGTCTGCTGCAACAGGTTCCAGGTCAGTTGTAACCTCAGCTGATGGCGTTGCTTCAGTTGCTTCGCTACCGCTATCGAAAATGGCAATTAAAGTATTTAAATCAATTTTATCGGAGCGAATATTACCATTTAGATTTAATGCCGGTTTTTCAGTTGAAGGGAAAACATTTTCAATCCAATTGTTGATAGTCAGGTCTACCTTTAAATCAGAACCTGCAAAATCCATATTTAATCCATTTAATGCCACTTCGTTATTTACCACAATTGCTTTTCCTGAAGGAATGGTTATCGTATTGTTGTTGATGACCATACTCACACCATCAAAGGTGATCGAACCGGTAGGTTTATTGGTGGACAACTCTGAAGAAAGTGTTTTAATATTTCCTTTAATATTGATGTCGTTTAATCCTATGGTTCCTTCCACATCGGTAACATTACTCATGGCCAGCGGAATGATAAATGAGGCCGGAAAACTTCCGTCTAACAATAAGTCTATGTTAGGGTTAATAAAATTTTTATAATTAAGCGACAGTTTTACAGGATTATTATTTTGTTCTGCCGTAAAATTGATAATAGAAATATAAGATGTAGATGCATTGTGTTTGTTACCATTAGAATATTTACCGGTAAATTGCATGTTGTCTAATTTGCCGCCAAATTTTTCATGTTCCAGACTGCCATCTTCAACATTAAAAGAAATAGTAATTTCCGGCGTTTTAGTTTTTGTATAATTGCCAACTATTGTGCTGCTGAAATCAATTTTGCCCTTGCTTTTATATTTGCTTAAATTATTGGAAATATTGCCCGGTAACAACAGCATAAGACCTTCGAGTGTTATTTTATCACCGTTAATGGCAAGGTTATAATAATCTTCATCCAATAGTTTAATATTACCATCCACTAAAAACGTATTGTCGTCAACGGTAATTTCCCCTTTTTTGAATGTGTAGTTTTCATTCGGAACATCCACTTCTATTCCGGTATTAATTTGCGTTTCTTTATTAACCAGGTAGGAGGTACCACCAATTTTTATGCGTTTGGATAATACATCACCATTTAGCTGCATGAGGTAGTTATCCGAAGAAAAATTGCCGGTTAAGGCACAGTTATGTATCAGCATTTCGATATGTTGCTGATATTTATAGTCGCGGTATTGAAAATTGATATCCTCGCAGTCAACTTGTTCGAGACTGATAGCGAAGTCGGAGGAGCTTTCACCTTCACTGTCCTTCCAAAATTTATAGTTGATATTGCCTTTTTTGTCGGTAATGAGGTGACAAAACCCGTTTTTCACCTGGATATGTTTGATGGTGTAATTGCCTTTAAAGATGTCCCAGACGTTAAAAACGAGACTGATTTCCTCCGCCTCAAGGAAATTTTTATCGGACTTGCCCTTTACACCCCCTTTTAGAGGCACGCTTTCGCGAATACCCACGTTATTGAATACCACAGCGGCATTGGGGAAGTTTTTGAGCAGGCTTAGGTGAATATCATCCTGGTTAATGGTTATTTCGGTAGCGAGGTTTTTATTGAGTTCCCGGATAAACAGCCCTTTAATCTGATCCTCAAACAGCAGTGGAATCAGAATAGCAGCCAGCAACACCACGCCCAGGGTGATTCCCATCGAAATGAGGCTCACGCGCATGATTTTCCGCCATTTTGGCTTAGGTTGGGGGTTGAGGTTGGTTACAATTTCTTCCACGTTCAAAGTTACAACGACTATCTAAACGCAGCAGATGAAAAAAATATATAAAATCTGTGGACAAAATTTGTAAATTGGACACAGGATTATATCTTTGCACTCTCGTTTTTGGGAGCAAGCTTCCGCCTAGGCGGATTCAGAGCTTTAAAATGATTTTGGGAGCATAGCTCAGTTGGTTCAGAGCATCTGCCTTACAAGCAGAGGGTCCTTGGTTCGAATCCAAGTGTTCCCAC
>DAORKJ010000164.1:0-4956 GCA_035439505.1 Chitinophagales bacterium | reverse complement strand
AGCTGATTAGCAAATTAGCAAATGATGTGCGTCTGCGACGGCACATTGTTGTTTATATGGATGGATGGGTTATTTTTTTGCAAAAAATAATGATTGTTAAAAAAAAACAAAGATACTTTGCGCCGTAGTAATTTCCTGCTACATTCTAAATGCTCTTTTACGAAAAACCCCCATCAGCTAATCAGCTAATTTGCTAATTACCTAATCAATTGCTCATTCCCTGCATTACTCAAAATGTGCTGCGAATACAAAACCCCATCAGCTAATTTGCTAATCAGCTAATTACCTAATCAATTGCACACTCCCTGCATTACTCAAAATGTACTCCGAATACAAAACCCCATCAGCTAATTTGCTAATCAGCTAATTACCTAATCAAATGCTCATTCCCTGCATTACTCAAAATGTACTCCGAATACAAAACCCCATTAGCTAATCAGCTAATTTGCTAATTAGCTAATTCCACCACCCTCAATGCACAATCACATTATAAAAATTTTCACCTGAAGTGGTTAATTGCAAAAGATATAAACCCGAGGGAAGGTCAGCAGGTAAGTTCATATCATTATGAAGTCCTCCATTCCAGTTTTGATATTGGATGAGTTGTCCGTTCATATTGGTAAGACTTAAAATGCCATGTGATGCTGTCATGTTTTCAGCATCAATATCAATAAAAACTACATTAGTTGCCGGATTTGGATAAACATGTAAGACAGAATTTTTAGAAAAATCTGTAATAGATTGCGGTTGCTTATCTGTGATATACTTCGCAAGAAAAAAATCACCTTCGCCTCCCGACCAAACAATGGTATCGGTAATACCAGGATCGGGATTAAAATCGCCTGTTCCTTTTATCCAACCGGTTACATATAAGTCACCAACATTATCATTAGTACTACAATAGGCAACACCTGATGTTGTTCCATAAATTTGGAATGCCCATTTAAATACACCTGAAGTGGAATAATTGGCGACAAAATTATTTGTGCCATCTGCAGTTAATACATATGCTGCACCAGATGCATAATTAAAATCGGTTTCACCGGCGTGAAAACCACAAATATTTACTCCACCTAATTTATCTAAGGACACATCGTAACAATCTACCACGGCTGTTCCTTCAACCAACGCATGCCACACATAAGTGCCATCATACAAATATTTCACTAAATACCCTACATAACCTAAGGTGGTATCAGGATTGGAAGCTACATCATCCATATTAAAATCGACTTCACCCAAAAATGTACCCGCAAAATAAACATTGCCGGTATTATCTGTAACTACTGAACGCCCACTACCATACCATGGCACATCTAATTCATGCGCCCATAAAAATTCACCTGTGGAAGAATAACTCGCCATATAAGTGCCACTTAAGGAACCTCCTGTTGCATAAATATTTTCCTCTGTTAAGTCCGGGTTGAGGTCGGCAGATTGACTAAATTTTCCTGTTGCAAAAAAGGTATTATCATTTGTAACACAAATACCATAACCTCTATCTGTAGAAGTGCCGCCTATTCCCAATGCAAAAATATAATCACCGGAATTGCTGTATTTAGCAATAAAAGCATCATCTGTACCCAAACTGGTTAAATTGTTGACGGCAATATCATCAGGATTAAAATCGCAAACACCACCAAAATAACCTGTTACATAAATAGCACCATCATTGCCTAATACCAATTTTTCGCCACCGGACAATCGACCGGCATATCCTATTCTTTTCACCCATTGTAAAGTAAAATCACCCGAATATTTGGCAATAAAAATATCTGCATCTCCAATTGCAGTTAAAATATTTTCGCCAACACCCGGGTCAAAATCGGTGGTGCCCTGATAAAAACCCGTGACATATATTTCGCCGTCACTTTCAACATAAATACTATTAAAGGTTACCGTGCCATTAATAACCATATCATTATCAGAATGTAATGAGAATCCACCTAAAAATTCACCCGTTTTGGTGTATTTAACTAAAATGGAACCATTATAATTACCGGAGGAAAATACATCAACCTCTGCAGCTGCAGTATCGATATTAAAATCAACATTATTGCCCTTAAATGTACCAACAGCATAAATGTTGCCGTCAAGACCGGCATGGACCTGATAGCCATAATCTGAGCCATTTTTACCAATTTTTCCCGCCCAGTCTAAAGTCGGGACTTGGGTATAAATCTTATTTACTCCTAAAAAAAGTATACATAAACAGATAATCCTGATTTTGCTCATGAGTGTAGTGTTTTTATAAAGTTAATTAGAATAATTGAACACTAAAATATTTAAAACAAATTGTTTTTTGCACATTTGCATATATACTTATGCCACTAAACACCTTAACCCGAGCAGCAAATATGCATGCTGCAGCAAATACCCAATTTGATGTCATCATCATCGGTGGAGGTATTACGGGCGCAGGAATTGCGCTGGATGCTGCTTCAAGAGGGTTAAAAGTGTTGTTACTGGAAAAGTATGACTTCGCTGGTGGAACTTCATCTAAATCGACAAAGCTGATACATGGCGGATTACGGTATTTAAAACAATTGGAATTTGGGTTGGTGCGTACGGTGGGAATTGAACGGGCTGTTATCCATAAACTTGCTCCACATTTGGTTGAACCGATTAATATGGTTTTGCCGATTTACAAAAATGGCAGCCTTGGAAAATTTTCTACGGGAATTGCACTACGCATTTATGATACTTTAGCAAAAGTGGAACGAGACGATAGATATTATATGGTGGATCCAACACATTTACATCAACTGGAACCATTATTATCGACCCGGGACTTAATTGGTGGTGCTATTTATAAAGAATTTAGAACTGATGATGCACGATTAACTATTAGTGTAATTAAATCTGCCGCAACTTTTGGCGCCAGTTGTTTTAATTATATGAAAGTGGAAAATTTCATTTTTACCAATAATGTTATAAATGGTGTTGTTGCACGCGATTTATTATCCGACACAACTATAACATTTAACGCAACACATGTAATTAATGCTGCAGGGCCTTGGGTAGATGATGTAAGGAGTCTGGAAACATTACCTAAAGGAAAAAAATTACATCTCACCAAAGGCATACATATCGTAGTAAACAAAAACGATTTTCCTGTTCAGCATGCATTATATTTTGATGTTGCAGGCGATAACCGAATGATTTTTGTAATACCTCGCGGAAAATCCGTTTACATTGGCACAACCGATACCAATTATGTTGGCGATAAGGATAATATTTTACTTTCCAGAGAGGATGTTAATTATTTATTGGATGCCGTAAATAATAAATTTCCCAAAGTGCAGTTGCAATATTCGCAGGTAATTTCAGGCTGGGCAGGTTTGCGGCCACTTATTCATGAAGAAGGTAAATCGCCTTCTGAATTATCACGGAAAGATGAAATATTTATTTCTGATAAAGGGCTGATATCTATAGCCGGAGGTAAATTGACCGGCTACCGAAAAATGGCGGAGAAAGTGGTAAATATGTTAGCGAAATCATTTAAAAAATCAGGTAGAAAAATTCCTAACAGCAAAACACATGAGTTATTATTATTTGGCGCTGATTTTGATTGCAGTATACCCGAATACATCACACGCAGAACAGGTGAAGCCAAGCAGATTGATGTAGATGAAAATGTAATTTCCTATTTGGTGTATACTTACGGCACTGGCTGTGAAACGATAATTAACTATGCATTTGATATCGGTAATGCAATTAAAAATCCCGCATCACGATTGCTCACAGCCGAAATTATGTATGCAATAGAACATGAAATGGTTACCAATGTCAGCGATTTTATTATTCGCAGAACAGGACGTTTGTATTTTGATATGGAGCAAACTAAACAACTATATCCTGAAATAGCAAAAATTATCGCTGCAAAATTAAGTTTAGATGAAGTGGAGGCTGCGCAACAATTAGCCTTTTTTGAAACTGCGCTTGTACAGGCACTTCCAGCCTGAGCTGTACGCTTGTACAGACAATTATCAACATTGATGTGGTATAACCCTGTTTGTTTTATTGTGTACATCCGCTAATCTTGGATAACAAACCACGATATGGCATTGAAGAAAAAGGCTAAAGTGCAGGAAGAGAAAAAAATTTTCATACTCGACACATCGGTTATTCTGCACGACCACAATTCGGTAAATAAATTCGAAGAACACGACGTTGTAATTCCCATCACAGTGCTGGAAGAATTAGACAATTTTAAAAAGGGCAACGAAACCATCAATTTCGAAGCCAGAGAATTTATTCGCTTTCTTGATAATAAGTCGAAGGAAAGCACTCTACAAGAGTGGCGACCGATAAACGGACGAACCACAGGACGTATGCTGGTAGCCATGTACGCGCATACAGGCCTCAATGCGGAAGAGGTGTTTGGGGAAGAAAAACCCGACCACAAAATTCTGAATACGGCTCTGGTTATGAAACAAAAATATCCTGAGCATAAGGTTATTTTGGTGACAAAAGATATCAACCTGCGACTAAAAGCTAAATCGCTTGGTTTATATAGTGAAGATTATAAAAACGATAAAATTGAAAACACCGATTTATTAAAAGAGCCAATAGAAACGATTGAAGGTATTGACCATGAATCTATTGACAAAATTTATAGCGACGGATTTATCGGATTTAAAAAAATATTAAAACAAGAACCGTTTGCCAATCAGTGTTTTATTTTAAAAAATGGAAGCAGCAGCGTTTTAGCAAGTTATAATTCAGAAGAAAAAGTTTTTGAACGTATCAATAAAGCAACTGCCTACGGCATTAAACCGCGCAATGCTGAACAGGTTTTCGCATTAAATGTATTATTAGACCCGGATATCAAACTGGTAGCCTTGCAGGGACAGTCAGGAACCGGAAAAACCTTATTGGCATTGGCTTCTGCACTGGAACAACGCCGCAATTACAAACAAATATTTTTAGCAAGACCAATTATTCCGCTGAATA
>DAORKJ010000163.1:0-5008 GCA_035439505.1 Chitinophagales bacterium | reverse complement strand
TTCTGCAGGTATTACCGTATCAGTACCATGCAAAGAAGGCTTGCCTGACGATGCGGCAGGGGAGGAAATAAGCAATCAAATCGGGTTTAGTATTTACCCAAATCCTGCAAATGAAGTTATAAATATTCAATTTAATTCTGATATTTATAACAATGAAATAGTAGCGGTTTTTGATGCGACGGGTAAAAAAGTACTTACAAGTGTCGTGACTGATAATCAAACGCAGATAAATATTAGTTTACTTGCTCAGGGAATGTATTTTGTTAGATTAGTTTCATCATCTGAATCGGAGGCTAAATCCTTTATCAAACAATAAATTAGTTTATTGCAATGAAAATACAAATTACAAAAATGAACAGATTTGCATTAATTGGAAAATTAATTAAATGTAATGCACTGTTATTATTTATTTTTTTTCAATCTACTTTATTACAAGCGCAATTTCCGGGTATTGAATGGCAACAAGCCTACGGAGGCACTTCGTATGATCATGGCGTGTACACAGCCATAACAAATGACGGAGGTTATATTATGGCTTGCTACGCATCATCCTTGGCTACAGGGAATAAAACAGTTGCTGCATACGGTGGAGGCGATTACTGGATAATAAAATCTGATAATATCGGTAATATCGAATGGCAAAAAGCATATGGCGGAGCAGGTGTTGACTATCCTTTTTATATTGAACAAACCAGCGATGGCGGATTCATTGTCGGTGGAATTTCAAGTTCATTACCCGGTGGAAATAAAACATCTCCTAACTACGGCATGGAGGATTGTTGGGTGCTGAAATTGGATGCAGAAGGCAATATCGAATGGCAAAATACTTTTGGCGGACTTGTGACTGATTATTTATATAAAATACATCAAACAAGTGATGGTGGTTATATTTTAGGGGCTTATTCAGCCTCAGATATTTCAGGTAATAAAACTGAAGCAACCAAAGGCTCATACGACTATTGGTTGATAAAATTAGATGCTGACGGAAATAAATTATGGGAAAAAGCAATTGGTGGAAGTGCAGCTGATATTTTAGCAGATTTAAACATTACAGATGACGGTGGTTTTATTATTGGCGGGTCTTCCAACTCTATGATTTCCGGTGATAAAACCGAAAACCCAATAGGCGATTTTGATTACTGGGTTTTGAAATTGGATGCTGTTGGAAATATCGAATGGCAGAATACTATTGGTGGAAGCCTTGATGATGAACTCTATTTTTGCTCCCAAACTTCAGATGGCGGATATTTTATTGGTGGTTATTCTAATTCACCAATTTCAGGCGATAAATCAGAACCAACCTTCGGTGCAGATTTGGAGTATTATGATTATTGGGTAATTAAATTAAAACAAAATGGTGATTTTTATTGGGAGAATACCATCGGTGGCAATAAACATGAAGTCTGTTATAATGGTATTGAATTAGCTGATGGCACTTTAGTTATTGGAGGATATTCAACATCCAATATTAGTGGCGATAAAACAGAACCTCGTTTCGGCGGCCCCGATATTCCGGATATTTGGATTGTAGCACTCGAAACTACAGGTTCCATTATCTGGCAAAGCGTAATAGGCGGAATTCAATATGATAGAGGAAATAGTTTTACACCAACCTCTGATGGTGGTTTTATTATTAGTGCGGAATCTTCTTCCGGTATTTCAGGAAATAAAACAATGCCATCATTTGGTCTTAGCGATGCATGGATTATTAAAATAAATGGGGTATGTAATCCAATCACCGAACTCTGCAATACCCTCGACGATAATTGTAATGGTTTAATTGATGATGATGTAGTAGAAACAATTAATATTACTGCTGCCGGTCCAACCGAATTTTGTCAGGGCGGTAGCGTGTCGCTCACTGCGACCTACTCCGGAACATCCTTACAATGGCAAAAAAATGGTGTTGATATTCCGGGAGCTACATTAGCATCATACACTGCAACAACAAAAGGCAATTATACCTGTGTAACTAACAGCGATTGTGGCTCAGCAATTTCCGAGACTATCTTTGTAAATGTATTTAAAAATCCAAAAGCAATAATATCCGCTGCAGGGCCAACTACGTTTTGTGTTGGTGGAAATGTTACTTTAAATGTTAGTCCGGTTGCGGGTTGCAGTTATCAATGGTATAAAGATGCATTGCCAATTCCTGGTGCAACAGCGACTAATTATTTGGCAACAACTGCTGGTATTTATAAATGTCGTGTTACGAAAATTGTAACTGGTTGTTTTAAAACTTCTGCTGGAATTACGGTAAGTGTGCCATGTAAAGAAGGTTTACCTGACGATGCGGCAGGGGAAGTAACAACAGACAAACAAATATTGGTATACCCTAACCCAACAGATGAAATTGTATTTATTGAGTTGCCGGAAAATACAAACGCCTTAATTACAATTTATAATAATTTAGGACAACAGGTGCAACAGCAAACATGTTATAATGAAATGGCCGAAATTGTCGTTGAACATTTTCCTGCCGGCATATATTTCATCGAATTACAACACTATAATACTAATCAATCATTATCATTTTGTAAACAATAATTAACTGCAAAACTTTTCTCATTCACCAAAAACCGTGAATTTGAATGTGTTTATTTCTCCACACTTAAATTCCTGCAAAAAAGGGCTAAATTTGTGCAAACACAATTTAAATATGAAAACACTTAAATCCCATTTAGGCTGTTTGGCATTGTTATCGATTTTTTCAATACAATTATCCCACACTCAAATAGCATATCAATGGCAAAAAGCTTATGGAGGCTCACTTAACGATGGAGCCTATTCAATTAGTACCACAAACGATGGAGGAACAATTGTTGGTGGTTATAGTTACTCCGGTATATCTGGAATTAAAACGGAATCAGCCTTCGGTCTTGGTGATTATTGGGTGCTAAAATTAGATGCTGATGGCAATGTGGAATGGCAAAAAACTTATGGTGGTTCAGGCCTCGATGTATTAGTTCAAGTTGTGCAAACTGCAGACGGCGGTTATTTTGTCGGAGGATATTCTCAATCGCCTATTTCGGGCAATAAAACCGAAAATAGTTTAGCGGGTACACCTGATATATGGTTGTTACGTATAGATGCAGTTGGCAACATTTTATGGCAGACAGATTTAGGCGGTAATGGAACCGATTATTTAGGAGATGTAAATGAAACCAGCGATGGTGGATGTATAATAGGCGGTTATTCTAATTCAAGTAATTCCGGCGATAAAGCAGAAAATAGTAAAGGCAATTTAGATTATTGGATTATTAAATTAAATAGCGACGGTTCAATTGGCTGGCAAAATACCATTGGCGGAACCAGCATTGATCAATGTCATGCCGCTGAACAATTACCTGATGGTACATATTTTATCAGTGGTTATTCATCATCTCCAATTAGTTTTGATAAAACAGAGGCACCTGTTGGTCCATTCAATAATTATGATGCATGGATTATGCAACTGAATGCTTCGGGAAGTATTATATGGCAAAATGTAATTGGTGGAAGTTCTGTGGAAAATCTGTATGCAGCTAAAATTACACCGGACAATGGTGCTATTTTGGCTATTCAATCTAGCTCTAATATTTCAGGCGATAAAACGGAAAATACTATTTCAGGTGTAGCCGGTGATATGGATTATTGGTTAGTAAAAGTTGACCATCTTGGTAATATTGAATGGCAAAATACACTTGGTGGTATTCATGCGGATTTATGTTATGACGTTGTGCTCACTACAAGCGGAGGATATGCAGTGGCCGGTCATTCATTATCAGGTGTATCAGGCGATAAAACAAATGGCAATTGGGGCGATACCTACGATTATTGGGCAATTGGTGTTGATAGTTTAGGCGCTGTAATTTGGGATAAAACATACGGTGGTTTAGAAGAGGATTATGGTTATGCGATGTCTGGCAATGAAAACGGTCAGTTTGTTATTGCAGGAAATTCGGCGTCAGGAATTTCGGGCGACAGAACAGCTGCTTCTTATGGTGGTTTCGATTTTTGGTTAATTAAATTCCGACCGGTTTGTGATTCAACAGGTGAAGTTTGTAATACACTCGATGATGATTGCGATGGATTAATTGATGAGTCGGTAATCGAAGATATTTATATTTATAATCTTGGTGAAACATCTGTTTGCCAAGGCGCCGGTGTCACCATGTTTGCTGAATACACAGGTGCAAGTGTTCAATGGACGCGAAATGGTATACCATTACCCGGTGCAACCGGTCCGGGATATGTTGCTTTAGCTTCTGGAAATTATGCATGTATTACTAGCAGTGATTGTGGTGAAGCTACATCAAATATTATTCACGTTACGATAAATAAAAAACCTAAAGCTAAAGTTGTTGCAGGTGGACCAACTACATTTTGTGATGGCGATTTTGTGTATTTAAATGAATTGCCGACAGCCGGTTGCACCTATCAATGGCAAAAGGACGGCACCTCAATTCCCGGTGCTGTTTTGAATACTTATGTTGCTACAACTACAGGTAATTATCGCTGTATTGTCACTAAAACAGAAACGGGTTGTTTTAATACTTCGAATAGTATTTTGGTTAATGTAACTTGCAAAACTGAAGTATCGCATATTAACCAAGTAAACATATTTCCTAATCCAGCAAATGATGCTGTAAATGTGTATACTTCACTTTCAGGTGTTAAACAAATAAAATTGATGAATGCATTTGGACAATTAATCCAACAAACAACAACAAATGAAGAATTGGTAATGTTTGATGTAACAAATTTGCCGGCAGGTTTTTATATAATCGAAATTAATTACAATAATTCGATTATTCAACAAACATGTATAATTGAATAATTAAGTATATAAAAAAACACTTATTGTAATATTTACAATAAGTGTTTTTTATTAGTTTGAATTATCTACCTATCATCACTTTTTCAATCACCGGTTCATCATCTCCAATATGCACTACCACCACATAAGTGCCTGTAGGTAAATCGCTTACATCCATTTCAAACGTTTTGTCGTTTGTCACGAAACTCT
>DAORKJ010000162.1:0-5115 GCA_035439505.1 Chitinophagales bacterium | reverse complement strand
CTTAAGGTATTGCCTTTGTTTATCTCAATAACATAGTTACCGGATGATAAACTGCTTACATCTATGGTATTGTTGATTGCTGAGGTAGCATTATTTTCATAAACCACCTTACCGGTTAAATCGGTTATTTTAATTCCAACAATTGCATCTGAAGATGAATTAGTAATATGTAATACATCGTTAGCAGGGTTAGGATAAACATTTAATCCGTTATCAGATAAATTTTCAACTGCTGATCCTTCTTCTGTAACTAGAGTTTTTTGTTCAGGCGCAACCGGAATTACTTCACGGTCAATTTTAATGGCCGAAACAAAACTGAAACTCAATTCAACTTCTTCTGCATCTGTTTTACCGGTAATATTATCTACTACCACAATACTTAATGTTCCGATTTGTCCATCACCGCTAGTATTTTCACGGTCTTTTCTTACGATAGTTCCAACTATCTGTTTAGTATCAGCAAAATTTTTGCTTGAGCGTAAAGTTTCGCCTACTGAGCCTATCCACGAATCATTAAAATTAATTTTCAGGCTTGTAGCATCCACATTATCTGCATCAACATTTATGGTAAATGTGATACCATAAATTTCATCTATTGAAGTTAAATCATCACCTAAATAAATTGGAATTTCATTTAAACCAACGTGTAAAACATCCATTTCAGGTTCAAAAAATAACGGTGCTTCACCACCTTCTAAACGCGCGTTGTTTAATGGGTGATCAAGACCCATATTATTGATAACTGCGGTAGTATCATCATCATTAATTGTTCCGTTACCATCGCAATCGGTCCATTTTAAATCGTTGAGTATGTACCAATAAACTGAATCCGGTTCCATCCAAGCCTGAGCAAGTTTACCACTCCAGTCTATTGTCATATCGGCACGAGGAGTTCCTGTTGCACCGTAGTTGATACCAATTTCAAATAAATCTGAGCCATCAGCATAACCATCGTTATTGGCATCACCCGGCCAAACGCAATTGAAAATGCAATCGTCGAATGTTCCATCAGCGTTAGATTTAACTACTGTAAATCGCTGGTCAAAATCTTCTAACCACATACGGCCTGCTATTGCGTAACCACCATCAAGTGTGCTTTCAATATCCCAAACTTCTAAACCTGTATCTGAAAATCCACCAGGTGTAGCCATAATTGGTAAAAATGTTTCACCAATTTCAGCACCTGTAGTGCCATCTAATATCCAGCCATATACACTTAATTCACCGCCGTCCTGACTAAATGCAATAACATTTCCGTCACCTGTTTCAACTGCATATGCACCTTCTTCGTATGGTGAACCATGGAATAATAAAGTTGTCCAGTCAACATTACCGTCGCTATCTAATTTTCTTACCACACCATTGTAATTTCCATCGGGAGTAGTTCCGGAGCCGGATAAAATAAATCCGCCATCAGTTGAAGTTTTTAAACCGTTTTGGTAAGCATATTCCCAATTTAATTCAGCATCCCATGGTATATAACTAGACCATTCTAAGTTTAAATCTGAGTCGTATTTGTAAACAATTTTATTGCCTTCATTTCCAGTTGCATAAGCAAAACCACCATCAGCAGTTGCAGTTATACCTGCTTCTTTGTAAGTAAAATAACTCCACGTCCACGCTGCACCAGTATCAGGAGCAACAGTCCAGGTAGATAATAAACTACCATCTGTTCCTACTTCATAAAATTTATGTTCAAAATCAGCTAAACCCCCAATTACATAACGGCCATCATTCAACAAAACCGCCTGTCCGCCATACACATAAAATTCACCATCCCAAGATGATGTTGTCCATTCAACAGCACCTGCATCATCTAGTTTTACAATTTCCTGTGAGCCACCGGCAGCAGCATAATATACAGCAGCGCCGCCGTCAGCAGTTGGCATTACGCTGTTAGCGTTGCCTGAAACCCATGGAAAACCAGTTGGTGCATAGCTCCATAATTGCTCACCATTCGCATCTAATTTAGTAACGTAACCAGAAGTTACATCTAACCAAGCCGGATCATCACCTGCTAAACCAGCTGCAAACATAGTTCCTTCCGGACCGACTGCAATATCATAGGCCCAATTTCCAGTTTGAGCAAATCCCCAACTTTGAGCTGAAACTGCTGAGGTAAAAGAAAAAGCCAAGAGGAGCATGGCTATCGGAGTAAATCGTTTTTTCATAATAAATATGTTTAAGTGTATCTGAGACAATTTTACAGATACAAATATCTTCTACCCCAAAGCTAATTAAAAGAACATAAAATCACCCTTATAGCTTGAAAATAAAGCATTATTCTGCATAAAATGCTGATTTACAACATTTTATGCAGAATAAAACATACGATTTATAGATTTTTATGTGCTAATTATAATTTTATTGGCCCAAAATCACGAGTTTTTGGCTGCTTAAACCTTTGTCTGTTTCAATTTGTAACAAATATTGACCCATTGGAAGCACCGGCAGCGTAAGTGTTTTAGTATTAAATTCTCCACTAAACGATACCTTTTCCCCGTAACTATTATATAAAGCAATAGCAAGTATCGGTTCATTGGTTGTAATATGAATTTTATTTCCACTAACCGGGTTTGGAGAAATAGTAAATTCATTTGAATTAATAGTTTGAATTGCTGTTGGCGATTCAATAGATGCATTAGTTGACAAAATACTTAATTCAGTATTGGTGACATCAATTGCTTTTACATTTTCGAAACTTAATAATACATTATCAACTTCTGTTTTTCCGGCAATGTTATCGATAACTACAAAACTTAATGTACCTATTTCACCATATCCGGATGCATTGGTCTGATTTGTTTTCGCAACAGCAGCATGAACCGTAGCAGCATCACCATTTGTTTTTGATAAATAAATTAAATCATTTACTGCTCCTAAAAACGAATCGTTGAATTGCACTTTAATAGTAGTTGCATCTATGTTTTCGCTTTCCACAACAATATTAAATCTCAACGCGTAAATTGCATCAGCACTGTTTAATGCATCACCCAATACAATTGGAATTGTATTTAATCCGATACTCAGCGGACCGGTGGGTGCAAAAGTTAATGGTAAATCTCCTTCAGTTGTTTTTAATGTATATACCGCATGGTCAAAAGAAAAATTATTGCTTATTGCAATGGTGTCATCATCATTAATAATACCATCGCCATTGCAGTCTGTATATTTATGATTAACACCCGATGGTAATTCGGTTGCCCAGCCGTTTGCGTTATGTGCATACCAGCCAATACTCATATCATCACGCGGGTCGCCGGTTGCGCCGTATCCCAAACCCAGCGCCAGTATATCGTCCATGTCTGTTAAACCACTGTTATCCGCATCACCAGGCCAAACACAATTAAAAATACAATCGGGAACTTCATCACCTGCACCTGATGCTATCACTAAAAAATAATTAGGCTCACCAATTGTCCAGGCCATACCACCGGTAATATATTGATCATCGGAAGTAGCTGTAATAAATTCTAATGTATTATATGGTGCATAATTAAATGTTGTGGCATCTGTTTCTACAAACGATGCATTTAAATTAACTACTTCAACATAATCACCAACGGCCATATCAAAAAAATCGCCGGAATAATTATATCTGATTAATTTATAATTACCGGAAGGTGTTTGTGTTATTTCACCGAAATTAGAATGTAATAATCCGCCTGAAATTATTTCAATGCCGGTATAATCGTAAGCGGCATTAAATGTTGCGATGGCTGCCTGATAATTATCTCCAAAAAAACCGATGTTTTTTGCACCACTTACATTTACACTGCCATCACTATTAATATTTATGTGTGCAGGAAAAAAATTATCGACAGCCATTCCAATTGGATTGCCTTCTTCAACATTTAATCCGGCATCTATTTTTGTGAGTTGATTATAAAATGTATCCACCACACCAAAACGTGTTGCAAATAAAAATCCGCCATCAGCTGTTTGTGTAATATCTGAGGTTGATGCAGAAAATAGCGACAACCCGATAATGTCTTCATATAAATGTGTAGTTGTTGCAATTAAATTACCTGTTGTATTTTCAACCGTATAAATATCGAGTTGACGAAACACATCGTTTGCTACCACACAAGCAATATCACCTGATGGCAAACTATAAGCAAAAGTTCTTGCAGCGGAATTTTCAGGTAAACCATCCGACCAGGCCGAACTTTCCCAAACTAAATTTCCGTTTACGTCAGTTTTTATAAACCATGGGCGGAATTCGCTAAATAATAAAGAGGCGACCACGTAACCACCATCATCCGGCAGCGCTGAGACACTGTTTACCACTTCCATATCTCCGGGTTTGTCGTGCGACTGCTCCCACAACACATTTCCAGCCATGTCGGTTTTAACCATATACAACTCACCTTCCATAATGTCGAGCAGGCCAATTTCACCTACCGACAAAACGCCATCATCCACCAATAATGCGGCTTTTGCAGTCGCACCCGGCCAAGCTTCTGTCGCTTGTTTTGCATAAACCCATGGATCCTGCGCTGTCGCTACTGTAGCAATTGCGAAAAGGGAACTGAATAGTAGAATATTTTTCACCTTCATAAAATTAAGTGTTTGGTTCTCAATAGCACAAAAGTGCAGGCAAAAAATTACTTTGAGAATTACAAAATTGCTATTTTTATAGCCGCAATCTAATAGCTATATTTTCATTATTTCATTGTATATCAATATGTTATGAATTCATTAATATCAATTTTATAGCATGGCATTACCCAAAGTTATAAGCATTTACAGTTCGTTAGCAGCTAAAGAACGGGACCGATTTGGCCTATTTGTCCGAAGTCCTTTTCATAATACCCGCAATAAAATTATTGGGTTGATTGAACATATCGAACATTTAAGCGCTAACCTTAAAGATGAACAGGAATTTGATACCATTTGGGATAAAAAAGCAGCGCATCAAAAAATATTTACCGGTAAAAAATATAATGAATTACAACTGAATAATCTACTGAGTGATTTATACCAGTTATTAGAAAAGTTTTTAGCCTGGCAAACATTTGAAAAAAATGAGGAGCAGCAAAATGTAATGGTGATAGAAAATCTGATGGAAACATCTGTAATGGATAATGCAGGAAAATTAATTAAACAACAAAC
>DAORKJ010000161.1:0-5182 GCA_035439505.1 Chitinophagales bacterium | reverse complement strand
AAAAATCCGTATTTTTCCACCACAAATTATCATGAAAAGCATACTAACAGCCATTGGTGTTTTACTGTGCGTTGTCACGGCCAGAGCACAATTTATCGAAAACTTTGATGATGGTGATTTTGCGGGGTGGACAGGAATTGATACCGGCTACATTGTAAACGCTTCAAATCAGCTTCAGCTGCATGGAAACTGCAGTACAGGTGGAATAGAATACCTGAGTTATCCCCTGGCCACGCTCGACTCGGCGGTTTGGTCGTTTTATGTTGATTTACAGTTTGACCCATCCAGCGCCAATCATACGCGTATATTTTTGCAATCGAATACACCTGTTTTGAATGGTGATGTGTATGGCTATTTTGTGCGCATTGGGGAAGATGGTTTAACCGACAGGGTTGAATTATGGAGAAGTAATGGCGCGACTGCCAGTTTAATGATTGAAGGAACTTCTGATATGTCGCTGTCGCCAACGGTGGGTGTTAAAGTTGTGCGGACAAATGATGCAGAATGGCAATTATATGTTGACCCAACCGGCGGAACGGATTATGTTTTAGAAGGCACCGATGTTGACGATACTTATAATGGTGGCAATTACTTTGGTTTTTATACTAAATATTCTTCTACACGTTGTGAATTATTTTTTTACGATGATATTTTTATCGACCCGCCATTCGTAGACGATGTGGCTCCTGAAATTGTTTCATTAGAAGTGCTTTCTTCTACGCAACTCACTTTAACTTTTAATGAACCCGTAACGCTTGAGTCAGCCGAGACAGAAAGTTTTTATGTGGTTGATGGCGGTGTTGGCAATCCGATAGATGCAACGCGCGATGTTGTTGATTTTTCGAAAGTTGTGTTAACTTTTTTAAGTGCATTTCCTGAAGGTGTTACCTTGACTTTAACTGTTAATGATGTTGCAGATGAAAATGGCAATTTAATAGATAATGCCACACAATCATTTTCTATTTATACTACACAGGAATATGATTTATTAATTGATGAAATTTTTGCAGATATAGAACCACAGGTTGGCTTACCCCTAGGTGAATATGTTGAATTATATAATAATACTGATGTTGAAATTGATTTAGTTGGTTTTCAATTACACGATGCAACGTCAGAAAGTGACGCATTTACTAATTATATTATTCCTGCAGGTGGCTATGTGGTGTTGGTTGATGATGGCGTTGCCGATTTGTTTTCTGCCTATGCTAATGTTTTAGTTGTAACCGGTTTGCCTTCATTAAATAACGACGGCGATGATTTACAATTAATTAGTCCGGAAGGCACTGTTATACATGCTGTGAATTATAAAATTGACTGGTATGGCAATGCAGTAAAAGAAGACGGCGGCTGGAGTCTCGAAATGATTGACACAAACAACCCGTGTCAGGAAAAAGAAAACTGGAAGGCGGCAATTGATGCCAACGGTGGAACTCCGGGATTGGTAAATTCAGTTGCAGCAGATAATCCGGATGAAACAGCACCGGCTTTAATTGAAGCTTATCCTATAGGATTAGATACGGTAATAACTACCTTCGATGAAAAAATAATATTGGATGGATTAAGCACATCGAATTTTACCATAACTACTTCAACAGGTGAAACAATAATTCCTACAGCTTTGATAATTGACCCCAATAATGCATTTATTGTTGGCTTAAAAATGCCAACTACATTATTGTTTGGAATTATTTATACGGTAAGTGCAACAGGAGTTAGCGATTGCAGTGGCAATGAAATTAATTTATTTAATCAGGCTATTTTTGGACTACCGGAACCTGCATTAGCAAATGATGTTGTAATTAATGAAGTATTGTTTAATCCAATTTCGGAAGGTGTAGACTTTGTTGAAATTTATAACCGTTCAGCAAAAATTATTGACTTATCCACTTTAATTATTGCTGAAATGGATTTGTTTGATACCACTGAAGTTAACGAATATGATAATATTTCACTAAGTGGCAGATTGTTATTGCCGGGACAATATTTGTGTCTTTCCAGTGACCCTGATTTAATTGCCGCACAATATTTTTCAATTGATACCGGAAATTTTCTTATGGTAAATGAGTTGCCAAATTATGCAGACAACGAAGGGATAGTAGCTATTTTAGATAATACATTAAATGAAATTGACAGATTACATTTTTATGATGATTGGCATTATGCATTATTAAGTAATCAGGATGGTGTTTCGTTAGAACGCATTAATTACGATTATACTACGCAGGATAATAACAATTGGTTTAGTGCAGCATCTGATGTGCATTTTGCTACTCCGGGATATCAAAATTCTAATTTTGGGGCCTATACTTCGTCTGGTACTGTTGCTGTTTCATCCCCGGTGTTTTCGCCGGACGGAGATGGATTTAACGATTTAATGGTAATAACCTATAGCACAGAAACAGAAGGATTTACCGGTCGTTTCCAAATTTTTTCAGCTCAGGGGAAATTGGTTAAAGATTTAACAGGAAATATTACACTAAGCCGTGAAGGGTTTATTACCTGGGACGGACTGAATAACGACGACCAAAAAGCATCATCAGGCATTTATATATTATATGCTGAGTTATTCGATTTAGAGGGTAATGTTAAATCGTATAAATTAAAATCTACGTTGGTACGGAAGCAATAATTTTTATTGTATGGTAATAAATTCTTTAACAGCCATTTCTGTTTCGAATTTTATGCCGATAATTTCAAATAACTGTTTTTCCATTTCTGTTATACTCGTTACGTTTTTATAAGTAAACGAATATTTGCCGGTGTCGTCACCGTTATAACTGAAAAATGTTTTATATTTTTTTTCGAGATGATAAGCAATTTGTTCAAGCGACAATCTTGTAATAGTGGTGCTGTCACCAATAATTTCCACCATACCTCCACCCTCAACCGGTTCGAAATATTGTTTTAATTTTTTTTCATCTGCAATGGTTAATTCATAAAGGGCAACTTCCCTTTTGTTTGATACAATTGAAAAATTGAATAATAACCCCAAATCCGTTTTTATTTTTTCTGTAACCACTTTATAGGTCATAGCCGGGTTTTCGCTTATTGCTATGAGGTCGATATAAATCGTATCTAATTTTTCTACCGTATTATTAAATTGTAAAGCAGGTAAATTGAGCATATCCTGAAGTAATTCACTCACAGTAACGCCGCGATATTCAATGTTAATGGCGCTATCAACACGATGACCTTTTTGTGAACGGACAAAATAATCATCCGGGTCAACGCTATAACCAATCTGGTATAACATTAAATTATTTGATTTAACGGGCACTTCATTTGTGGTATAAAATTTTCCAGCCAGTGCGCCTGTAGCTATGTTTGAACCAACTGAATTATTGAGCAAATAATCTTCAATTACCTGTTCAAGATTCTTACTATCACCAACCCATAAGAGTTTGCCGGTAGGGTCAATAAAACAGGTAAGTGGCCGCGCATCAATTTGAAATAGTGTGAAAACAGATTTATTGTTATCTATAAAATAATCAAAATTGTAGTTATTGTTTTTGATAAAATTATTAACCCTTTCAGATTTTTCATCACTTAATACAATTACCTGAACATTATTTTTATATTTTGTCGTTATTTCATCTAAATGTGGAAACGCTGCGATACATGGCCCACACCAGGTAGCCCAAAAATCAATAACCAGCGGTTTGTCCTTTTGTAATCCGGTATTATTCAGAGCAGTAAGTTGATAGCTTTCAAGACGTAACGTATCGCCAATTTTGATGTGGTTGTTTTGAGCAAAACCTGCAACGCTAAAACATATCAGAACTGTAAGGAGATAAATTTGACGCAAACTATTTGGAATATTCATACTGCAAAAATATTAATTTGAAAAAAAATTGTTAAATTTTTATTCAAATCTTAGATTGCCATGACAATGCAAATAACGCTTTAAAAATAAGTAGGAAAAGTAAAATTTGGAACGAATTACCGAGCTCAGGAACCGGCCTTACAAATACACAAAAAATCAGCTATTAGCATTTTTTGCTTCAATCATAAATAAAAAAGCGCACTAAGCTTATTACTTGGCGCGCTTTTTATAATTTATTTCACCTGCACCCGAATACCTTCGCTATGGCTGGTGAATTCCGGAGCATACATACATTGAATAGTAGTAATACCATTGCTGAAATTCCCGCTATGTGCTACACGCAGAGGATATTCAAATACATAGGTTCCTTTATGTAAATAAGCGATAAAGAAATTAGTTGCAGCGTCGCCGGTGGCTTCATAATATCCGAGACCATCTTGCCATTTGTATTGGCTCAATACATTAACCGGTTCAAAACCGCTGGCGCGCATATCTTTCATGTGCACATATTCCATATTTCTGTCCACACGAATTTCAATTCTCACTTTAATTAAATCGCCAACATGTAATTCGGTTTTGTCGGTTATCGGTTTTATTACCGGACCAGTTGCGGTGTTTTGTTGTAAGAACAATTGCTTATTAATTTGTAAATTATTATTTGAAGCAGTTACTTTATCTATATCTTCAAAATATTGCCAATACATAGCACCATAACTAAGCGAATTAGTTGAAGGCGGGGTAATACTAATTTTTCCGTAATCGTTATTAATATCTGTACCCAGCCAGTTTGTTTTAAAATATCCGGTTCCAGCTTCTACACTTTCAGGTTTAACCAATAATTTACCAACAGTAATTATCGCCAGTTCTTTATTGCTTAATAAATTATTTCCGCGAAGCAACAAGGCATAACATGCTTCAGCAGTTGCGCGTGTTGTTTTCCAATCGGTAGTTTGTTTCTGACGAAGCAACCACACTTTTAAATCCTCTACGGCTTTTTCATCTTTACCCACTTCTCCAAACACTTCAATCATAAGCGATTGGGTTTCAATTGGTGCCTGATACCAATAATAACCTGCCAGGTTGTCTTTCCAATACATACCCATTTCATCGCTGTTTAAGCTAAATTCTTTTAATGATTTAACTATTGATGCGGCAGTTTTACTTTGGTCTTCACGATGTAATATCAAGGCAATCATACCTTTTTCATAAATACTGTATTTTGTCCAGTATTTAACTAATTGCCCGATGTAATAGTCTTTGGCAATTTTTTGTTCGCTGCTCAAGGCCACTACATCATCTCCAAAATAACTCGCAGCATATAAATATTGAACAGTAATGTTTCCGGGAACATGTGTT
>DAORKJ010000160.1:0-5555 GCA_035439505.1 Chitinophagales bacterium | reverse complement strand
GAATCCCAAATCGACCAATTAGTCTACCAACTCTACAACCTCACTGAGGAAGAAATAAAAATTATTGAAGGTAATTGAGGCATTCTATATTTATAAGCCCTTAAACGATTAATACACGACTAAATTGCTGACAATGTTAGCTCTTCTATGCTCATAGAATATTTCCAAAATAAAAGTAACTTTGTAAAATGTTTTACCGACGAAAAATCATACTTGCTTTAATACAACTATTTGATGGCCAAATAGATAAAATTCGGTTACAAAAATTACTCTTTTTATTTACTCAAAAGCAGCCTAAAGCTGAATATGATTTTATTCCTTATCGGTTTGGTTGTTATTCCTATTCTGCCAATGCTGACATTACCACTATGGTGCGCAAAGGTTTGTTGCGTGAAGAGGATAAATGTATTGAAAAAATTGACCAAACAAATTATGTTGAACAACTAAAACCAAACGACCGGTCACTTTTACAAGAAGTTAAATTTATTTACGGTGCATTGAGTTCAACAGATTTAATGAAACACACTTATATTAGCTACCCATTTTATGCGATAAATAGTGAAGTAGCTAAAACCATTTTGACCCAAAATGAATTGGACAATGTAATCCGCAATACACCAACTCAGGATAGTACAATGCTTTTTACCATCGGATATGAAGGAATTTCATTGGAGGAGTATTTGGTTCGTTTATTAAAAAATAATGTCAAACTACTTGTAGATGTTAGGAACAATCCGTTAAGTATGAAATTTGGGTTTAGCAAAAGTCAAATCAAGAAATATTGTGAAAGTATTGGCATTCAATATTTACATTTCCCGGAAGTAGGAATACAATCTGCACAAAGGCAATCGTTAAATAGCCAAAGTGATTACGATTCACTTTTTAAAGTCTACTGCGAAAACAATCTTACCAAAACAACAAAGGTTCAATTGCAAATATTCAATTTATTGCAAACACACAAAAGAATTGCACTAACTTGTTTTGAGGCAAATATTTGTCAATGCCACCGTAAGCATTTAGCTGAAGCTATTACAAACCTTCCCGGCTTTAACTATGAAGTAAAACACATCTAAAGTATGGCATTAACGAAAGTATTGATCCAAAAATAGATTTGCAAACGAAATTGTTCTAAAAAGTTTAGTATTCAAATTTAATTTCCAATCGGCAAAGTAGCCGACCAACTCTACAACAAGTCTGAACGAGAGATAAAAATTTTTAGCCGATAAAAAGTGACAAAGTATACTGCTTAATAAAAAACACATTTAATTTATATATCATTGTTTTTCAACTATTTATACATTTTTTTTGTTGAAATTTGTGACATTTCAGCGTCTCGCCTACTTATGTTTTTGCCAATGGAATTACTAAATCGAAGGGAAATACAACTATTTTAAGCAATTTAAATAACCTTTTAGGCAATATTTACACAAAAACAGCATTTATTTTAAACTTTTTTCTAAAATAAAGTGTATTTTTGCCTATAACTCATTAAAAAGCCTATTTTATGCTCATCCAATTTTCAGTATCAAATTTCAAAACCTTTAAGGAAAAAGCCACTTTGAGCTTGATTGCGTCTAATTATGACAAAGAAAAGCGGGAATTTGAAAATGTTATAAAAGAAACACATTTCGGGCATCGTATATTAAAAAGCGCTGTTATCTATGGTGCTAATGCAAGTGGGAAGAGTAAATTTATGGATGCTTTTGTTTTTATGCGATATTTTGTTTTGAACAGTTCTAAAGAGAGCCAGCAGGGAGAATCAATTGACGTAGATGCTTTTAAACTTAGCACAGAAACGGAAAACGAGCCTTCCGAATTCGAGATTATTTTCTTACATGAAAATACACGATTTAGATATGGTTTCGAAGTAAATACTGATGCCATTGTAACCGAATGGTTATATGAAAAAAATAAAAACAAAGAAATTGAGTTATTCTATAGAGAAGGCCAGACCTTTAATATACACGATAAGAATTTCACAAAAGGGCGCACTGTAGTTAAAGAAGAGTTGGTGAGAACAAATGCCTTATTGATTTCGGTAGCAGCACAATTTAATGAAAAGTCAGCCATTAAAGTACTTGATTGGTTTAAAAAATTGAAACCCCTTTCAGGACTTAACCAATCTGGATACCAAGGGTTTACTATGGTAAAATCTGAAGACCCTAAGCATAAAGCTAAAATCCTTAATTTATTAAAAGCTGCTGACCTAAGCATAAAAGATATTCAACTGCAGAAATTAGATGTAAACAACCTCCCAAAGGATATGCCCAATGAAATGAAGGACAAAATAACAAGAGAAGTTCGTGAAGAAAAGGCTGAATTTATTTCGGATGTTTTAACAACACATAAAAAATATGACCACCTCAACCACGCAATATCAAGTGTACTATTTTCAATGGAAGAAGATGAGTCATCAGGCACATCAAAATTTTTCGCGTTAACCGGACCTATTTTAGATGTGCTGGAAAATGGTTACACACTTGTTGTTGACGAATTAGACTCGAAATTACATCCCAATTTAGTATGTAAAATTGTTGCCTTATTTAACTCTAAAGGGTTTAACAAAAAAAATGCACAATTAATTTTTAATACTCATGACACAAATCTGTTAAGTTCAGGATTATTTCGTCGTGATCAAATTTGGTTTACCCAAAAGAATAAATTTGGAGCAGCAAAATTGTATTCTTTAGCTGATTTCAAATCAGATGAAGTTCGAAAAAACGACCCTTTTGAAGAAAATTATATTAGAGGAAAATATGGTGCTGTCCCATTTTTAAGCAATTTTGATAACCTAAATTTTTCTTTGGCTGAAAATGAAAAATAAAGAAGCCATTCAAAAGCAAAAACGAGAACAGCATCGTGCACTGATGAAAGCGCAAAGGAAATCAGAACCTGTATTATCCCGCGCGGCTCCTGTGTTAGATGAAAAACCAACTATTTTAATTGTTTGCGAAGGTGAAAATACGGAACCTTCGTATTTCAATCAATTTAGAGTTACTTCGGCTACAGTTAAATCGGTGGGAGCCGGATGTAATACAGTTTCTTTGGTTGCACGTGCTATCCAAATATCAAAAGAAGGTAATTACGACCAGGTTTGGTGTGTATTCGATAAGGATAATTTTCCCGATGTCAATTTCAATAACGCAATTAAATTAGCTATTAAAAACAACTTTGGAATTGCCTATTCCAACCAAGCCTTTGAATATTGGTTGATTCTTCATTTTAATGACCATCAAGGGGGTGGCATTAAAAGGCAAGATTACAATCAAATGATTAATGATTTAATTAAACCGTTCAATATTAAATATGATGGGAACGGCAATAAACTAATTGAGGAGGCTTTTTTTGAGATACTAGATGGTATTGATTCAAAAACCCAAAACAAACGGGTTGAATTAGCAATTACAAGAGCTGAAAAAGTATATAATCAATTTGATCACACCAACCCTGCAAAAGAAGAATCTTCTACAACTATATTTAGACTAGTTCAGGAACTTTTAAAATATATATAACTTTTAATTTATACGTGCCCCTTTAATAACAAAATAAATATGCCTCGCGACCCAATTGAAATTTCCGCAATTACACTTATCGACAAAGCTTTGGAATTTGCCGACATGCTAAAGGCCCATCCTGATTGGAATTTAAATCAGTTGAAATTAAATACAAGTTACGAAATACGATACAGACAGCTTGATGTTCTAATAAAATATTTTATTCCGGAAATTTACCATAAACACGATTTAAAAACTAGTTTACAGAGAGTTATAACTGGTAATTTTATTGAGATGCGACCAATCACCACCTATAAAAACCTTTTACCGGAAATGGATAAAACTATTTTATCTGCAAAAATAACTATGCCCCAAAAACAGCCATGGCGAATTGACCATATTTTAAGTAATTATTGTGATTTAATAGCTTTTAAGCAAAAAATGAATACCGTATTAAATCACAATATGGATTATATGGAAATTAGTTATCCGTATTTATTTTCTGTAGAAATATCTGACCAAATAATTCGTAACATTGATACAAGTGTAATGGATAAATTTATAGGTAGGGTAATTGACCCTCTTGGTAGAATAGTGCACAAAGCAACTTTGATAAAGGATTTTAACTACCCCGAGGAAGATGTGTATTCAGTTGATTTGGATAATTGGTGAAATAATGTATTCATTAACAATTAACCTTCTTTATTTGAATTATTTCAGTCGAACTAGCGCTGATTTAAACGCAATAAAACAAAAGTTCTGATGCCCCAACTAATCTTTAAACACAAAGCTGATTTACAGATTAAACAAACAAAATACGCATTCGCTTTTTTTGCTTTACTACCCACAAAGTAAAGTTTTACCCTTCACACATGCGCCATTTGAGTTAATTTAACAGATTCACCTCCAACATCAGTTGCTTTCGTAGGTTTGCTAAACTAATAAATAAAATACATATTTTAATCAGTTTTTAAAATTTTGCTTTAAATTACATTGATGAAAATACCTTTAAATCAATTCGAACAGCTTATCGATGAACAGGTCATGGAACGGGGGTTAAAATATTTAAAAAAAGGTTTTGTTACTGAATACGAATAAATTAGTCCGGGTATATAGGAAGCAGAAATTGAGGGCACTGAAATATTTATTCAATTGAATTTACACTTATATACGAATTTTGCCGTATAAACTAATTGAAGATAATTACTTTTTTACATTTGTTTTATGACCTAATAAGCTTATAAAACCTCCGAATATCAATTACGAAGTTTAACAAACAGAGTGTGCCAAGTGATAATGCAACTACAACAATAAATATAAGTTTTATTTTATTGGCGACAAAGTTGAGGTATAAAGCACCATCGATATCAAAGTTTAAATAAAGCAACAACCCTGTGTTCTCGAAGAAATCTGCAACACTTGCGACAATTAATGCATATTTTAATGCACTGAATAGTAGTGTATTGTATTTAAATCTCCTAAATCGGTGCTTTAGTCTTACGAGCAAACAAAACCCGAAAGTGGTATACATAAAAATATAACTAATATCCAAAGGGTAATATTGAGTTGAGTATATACATGTATCGTAAGCAAGTTTGGTCTCCTGTATACATGCTATACTTGTCCACTTAGTATCTATATTATACCCATCATCAAATCCAGAACAAAGCGTAGTCAATTTTGCATTGTAGCTGGTATAACTATCCTTCACTACATTTTTATTTACATTGTAGAAGAACACTTTAGGGTAAAGTGCCAATACAACATATGCAAGCAGAATTAATGGGAAATTATGTCGACAAATCCAATAAAAAAAACGTTCGAAGTCTTTACTTACTCTTTGCAGAATTGTTATTGTGATATCCTTTAATTTTTTCATAGGTTTTGGTATTTATATTTACAATATTATTATCATATTGATTGGGGTTTTTTATAGTAATATGCTCAAGGTTTGTTGCGTAATTTTTAATTATTGCCAGTCCACTATCTGACATCACCCATCCTAAAGCTAATTCCTCATCTTTGGTTCTTGGCAAATAAAAAGCTCCGTATTCGTAACCC
>DAORKJ010000159.1:0-5571 GCA_035439505.1 Chitinophagales bacterium | reverse complement strand
CAACGCCGCAATTACAAACAAATATTTTTAGCAAGACCAATTATTCCGCTGAATAATAAAGACATCGGATATTTACCCGGTGATATTAAATCCAAATTGAATCCATACATGGAACCACTTTGGGATAATTTAAAAATGATTCAGAATCAATTCGAACAAAACGACAGCGAATACAAGGCTATTGCGCAAATGATTGAACAGGAAAAACTCGTTATTCAACCTTTGGCATATATTCGTGGAAGAAGTATTTCTAATATTTATTTTATCATTGACGAAGCACAAAATCTCACACCACTGGAAGTAAAAACGATTATTACCAGAGCAGGAGAGAACACCAAAATTATTTTCACAGGCGACATCAATCAAATTGATACACCATACCTAGATACGCATAGCAACGGACTAAGTTATCTGATTGATAAAATCAATAACCATCCTATGTGTTCTGTCATTACACTTCAAAAAGGAGAGCGCAGTGAGCTCGCTAATTTGGCGAATGAGTTGTTGTGATTGGGAGGTGTGTGACAATTACAATTATACTTCACGTCGGGGTGAATAATTATTCACCCTTACACCCTTACACCCTTGCGGGTGTAGAGTTGGATGGATTTGACTTTTAGTAAGTTTGACAGGCAAGTCTTCGATAAGAAGCTGCTAAGGCTATTGAGGTTTTACTACGTACAAACCGCAGGATGTGCATATCATCTTTGATATATGCTGCCCAAATCTCCTATTTTCGCCCCATGGCTACTACCAATTATAATTATTCGGAAGATCATATCAGGACCCTCGACTGGATTGAGCACATGCGCATGCGTCCGGGGATGTATATTGGTAAACTCGGAGATGGTTCTTCGCCTGATGACGGTATTTATATCCTTGTAAAAGAGGTTATCGATAACGCCATCGACGAATACATGATGGGTTACGGCAAAAAGATTGAAGTAGAAATTGAGGATTATAAAGTTACCGTTCGCGATTACGGACGTGGTATTCCGCTGGGAAAAGTGATAGAATGTGTTAGCGTGATGAACACCGGTGCCAAATACGATTCCGCTGCATTCCAAAAATCGGTTGGGTTAAATGGTGTTGGTACTAAAGCCGTTAACGCACTTAGCCATTATTTTCGTGTTGAAGCCTTCCGCGAAGGAAAAACGAAAATGGCGGAATTCGAAAAAGGGATTTTACGAAAAGACAATGCGATATCTAAATCGGACCAAAAGGATGGCACATTAGTAACATTTATTCCGGACAATACGATTTTTAAAAACTTCCATTTTATTCCGGAATACCTCGATAATCAGTTGTGGAATTATGTTTTTTTGAATGCCGGCTTAACCATTCATTATAACGGTCAGAAATATTACTCTCAAAACGGATTACTCGATTTATTAAAACGCAAAACCAATGAAGATGATTTGCGTTATCCAATTATTCACTTAAAAGGGGACGATATTGAATTGTCGCTCACCCATAATAATGAATATGGTGAAGAATATTATTCGTTTGTCAACGGTCAGTTTACGACACAGGGCGGAACACATTTAGCCGCTTTCCGCGAAGGTATTGTGAAAACGGTAAGGGAATTTTATAAAAAAGATTTTGATGCTTCCGATATCCGTCAGGCTATTGTTGGCGCTATAGCCATTCGTGTGCAGGAACCTGTATTTGAATCGCAAACCAAAACAAAACTCGGCTCAATAAATATGTCGCCGGATGGTGTTACCGTTAAAAGTTTTGTGGTTGATTTTATCAAAAAAGAATTGGATAATTATCTCCATAAAAATACGGCCACTGCTGATGCTTTGCTCAAAAGAATATTACAAAGCGAACGCGAACGCAAGGATATTGCCGGTATTAAAAAACTAGCCAACGAACGCGCTAAAAAAGCGAACTTGCACAATAAAAAATTGCGCGATTGCCGCTTTCACTTAGGAGAGGATAAACACGAAAAAACTATTAACTCAACCTTATTTATTACAGAAGGGGATAGCGCGAGCGGTAGTATTACAAAAGCCCGTGATGTAGAAACACAAGCAGTGTTTTCGTTAAAAGGTAAGCCACTAAATGTGTACGGACTTACCAAAAAAATTGTGTATGAAAATGAGGAATTTAATTTATTGCAACATGCACTTAATATTGAAGATGGTATTGAAGGATTGCGTTATAACCAAATTGTAATAGCCACAGATGCCGATGTGGATGGTATGCATATACGATTATTACTACTCACTTTCTTCTTACAGTTTTTCCCTGATTTGGTAAAAAATGGTCACGTATATATTTTGCAGACACCATTATTCCGTGTGCGCAATAAAAAATCTACCATTTATTGTTATTCTGAAACGGAAAAACAAAATGCAGTTAACCAATTAGGCAACAAGCCAGAAATTACCCGCTTCAAAGGTTTGGGTGAAATTTCTCCTGATGAGTTCAGCGGATTTATTGGTGAAAGCATTCGTCTCGAGCCGGTAATTATCGGAAAAGAACAAACCATTCAAAGCACCTTAGAATATTACATGGGAAAAAACACACCTGAACGCCAGGGATTTATTATTAAAAACCTTCGTGTAGAAAAAGATGTAATTGAAGAAGCTGAAGTAGTGGCAGAAGTTTAATTTAAAGCAATTTTCTTAACTACTTTTCCGGTTAATTATTTAGCCCGACTTCACCTGACGTTATTAAAATTCAACGCGTAAACCAACCTGTATGCCATATCCTGAATATTGTTGCTGGATGTCGGCATCTTCTACAATAGAGCCCAAATTCCATCTAAACATACCATTTATGCCAAAACCAATATTGTCAGTAAACATATAGGTAACCGAAGGTTTGGCAATCCAGTTGAAATAACTGTTTTTGAAATAGGTAACAGGTTTTGTTTCAGTAGTTGTTAAATCATAATTCGGATAAGTAATAACGGCACTGTTTAATAATCCAATGGATGGACCTGTACTCAATCCAAAACGCCAATTACCTGCCTTAAACTGATAACCCAATAAAATAGGTATTTCGATATAACTGATTTTATTACGTCCATTAAATACTTGTTCGTTTGTATCGATGGAAATCACATAAAATGAATCAATAATTGTAACCATAGCGGTGTCATAAACATATTCGATAACAGAATCGATGTTGACAGACAAGAACGAATATTGTACATCGCTTGCATAGTTAAACATATTAATTCCGGTGCCAACCGTAAACTGTTTTATATTTAATCCGCCTTCCAATGCTACACCTAAAGTTGGTGTTAGTGTTTCACCTGCTGTGCGATAATTAACCCACTCAGTTAATGAAGGATTGGTACTTGATAAAGTAGTAGATGTAAAATCTGCACCAAAACTTAAAGCGCCATACCAGTTTAAATCAAGGTTTGTCGATTTTTTTGGCGTGGTTTTATTGGATGGAATAACATTGGTTTGAGTACTATCTGATTTTTCTAAAGAAGTAATCTGATTACTGTCAATTGATATAATTGCTTTTTCTTCAGCAGTAACATCATTGGAATTATTATTATCGGTATTACCGGTATCAGCTTTTTGGGTTTGATTATCAATAATATCTTCCTTCGTTGTTATTTGATTGTTTGCCAAATTTTGCTCACCTAATTGATTTTCATTTACTCCCACAACATCGTTGTTTGATGCCAACTTATCCTCTTGTTTTACATCAATTTGTCTTGAAGCGCCATCACTTGTTGTGTTGTTAGCAGTAGTTGTTTTATCGTTATTGTCTGTTGCCTTATTACTGTTTTTGGAACCTGTATTTGCCAGTGGGTTCTGATTGTCTTGCTTCCCCTTAGAACCATCATTTTTCGATTGCTTGTCACCAATTTGCTGATTATTTTCAATTTTATTTGATTGATTATCAACAACTTGCAAATTATTTCCAATTTTTTCATCATTTTGGGAACTTATTACAGGCGTTTGCTGTTGTTGTGGTAATTCTGCTTTCTCCCCAATTACTTTTTCTGTTGTTTTATTTTCACTTGTTATATTTTTTTGCTGTTGATTATTTGATGATGTTGATGCAATAGGTTGAGTTTCCGGTTTTAATAAAAACCAGGCTAAAAAGCCGATAACTACAAGGGCTCCGCCAAGCATCCAGAAAAGACCTCTGTTGCCACCTTTACCGCTTTTTTTAAGTTGATCAAACTGACTGAGTGTGCCCTGTGCCTGTTCCCAGTATTTTTCATCAAACTCAAAAGGACGGTCGTGCAAACCATCGCGAAAGACTTTGTCTATCGGATTTTGCTTGTTGTTATCGTTCCTTTTATCTGACATAACGTAAAAACTTAATCAAGTTCGTTAATCATTTGTTTTAATAATGTTCGGGCATTGTTTACATGCCATTTGCTGGTGCCTTCACTCATTTGAAGCATTTCAGCAATTTCTTTATGGGTAAACCCATCAATAGCAAAAAGGTTAAATACCTTACCGGTTACTTCGGGTAATTTATTCAACATATGTTGTAATGTTTCACTTTGAATATGGTGTTCATATTCATTTTCGGTAGTGTCGTTATTTACATCTCCAAAAGATTGATCGGAAAAATCCTGTAATTGTGTTTGTTCTTTATATTGTTTGTTTTTTCTATACGCATCTATAATGGTATTAATCATTATGCGGCGCATCCACAACTCTGGCGGCACGTTGCTTTTGCGTTTATCGGCGTGTAGTAAAATTTTTAGAAAACCTTCATTCAGTAATGCCATAGCATCATCAAAATTTTTGACATAACGAGCACATATACTCATCAACAAGCTATAACTCTGCTTGTATAATAAATATTGGGCTTGTTTATTCCCCGTTGCTGATTTGGTTAATAATTCCGGCGTTATGCCCATGTTTTGACTACAGACAAATGTGTTGTCTTTAATTGGTAAAGTTATACGCTCATTATGAATTTGTTTTATGGTGTGCACGATTTTTAACTTAATCAACCCGCCAAATATTAAAGAAACCATCCTGCCTAATAAGAAGCAGGATGGAACCTATCAGCATTTACGGAATTGAATCTTCGAATACAGAATCTTCAGGCCAAAATATTGAATCTTCGGGCCAGAATATTGAATCTTCAGGCCAAAAAGTTGAATCCTCTGGCCACTCAGTTGAATCTTCCGGCCATTCAATATCAATGGAATCGCCTGGAAAATCGATTTCGGTGGAATCATCATCAATCCAGATTGAATCTGTCGGATCATCATAAATTGAGTCCGTTAAATCAGGGTCAACATCACCAAATCCTCCAAAAGGGAAATCGCCACACGACGCATAGGCAAAACCTAAGAGGAGAAAAAGGGCAACATACAGCTTGCTCAGTTTACTTTTCATAATTTAATAAGGTTTAAGATTAATTAAAAAACAAAAAGCTCAATTCAATGTAGAATCGTTGCTTTTGATTACCTACACGTAAGAAATTTTAATTAGGTTGGGTAATGAGCTTTTTTTTCGCTTCACATAATTAACACTCACTCAATATGAATGCAAGGCTACCGCAGTAAACAAAAATTATTGTTTCACAAAATAAGCATGTTGCATGCCTTCCGGAGTTTGTGCTATAATG
>DAORKJ010000158.1:0-5753 GCA_035439505.1 Chitinophagales bacterium | reverse complement strand
CAGGGCGGCATATTGGTCAAATCACACGCACCACATCCATCTTTTTTCAACCAACCTCATCAAGTATTTGTAAATTTCGGACTACTATTATACCTTCCATTTTAATGCACACAAGGCTCATTTTTTTATGGATATTTTTCATTTCAGCATTTGGGATAAATGTTGCCAATGCGCAATTAGCTGTTATCGACAGTTTAATAAAAATCGGAGATTTTAGTGAGGCTCAGAAACTAACGCTGCAAATGCTCAAAACCGCTTCCGAAACCGGCGATTGCGCGAATGAGGTGATGGCCAATTTCAAAAATGCAGAAATAGCGGCACTGCTTAAAGACGATTTTCGTGCAATTCAGTTTTGTCAGGATGGTATTGCCAAGGCAAAGGGTTGTGATGCCGATTCTGCTTATTGGTTGTGTATTAGGTATTTAGGAGGAATGTATTTTGGACATAACCCCGACTCAGCGACCTATTATTTAAAACTTGCTTACGAACTCAAAAAAAATAGCAACTGGCATCGACTTATTTCGAGCACATGCGGCATGATTGCCAATAATTATACAGAAAATTTTAAGGACACTGCTCAATCCTTAATTTGGTATGAACGTTCCATGAAACACGCATTACTCTCGCCCGATTCCGCTGCGCTTGGATATGCTTATTTGCGATACGCCGCATTTTTGGGTAATGCAGGAAATTGTGTTGAAGCCATTCCGATGATGCAGGAAAGTTATGCCATATTTAAACGTATGAACGATACCGAAGGCATGATGTTTTCTTTAAAATCGTTGGCGCAAACATACAATACCTGCGGTGTAAAAGATTCGGTGTTTTATGTCATGTATAGGATACTCGATTTGCAGGATACCATTTATAAAAATGAAACGGCAAGAAAAACTGCAGAATACCGAACTATTTATGAGACAGAAAAAAAGGAAAAAGAAAATGTAATAAAAGACGCACAAATTCAAAAACAACAAGAACAACGAAAAGTGATAATAATCGCATTTGTTGTTGTGTTTGTTTTGGTTATTTTAATATTTGTAACAATATATTATCGCAATCAATTAAAATTAAAAACCGAAAATCAACGCAAGTTAGCAGAGGAACAATTGTTGCGATTAAAAAATGTGGTAGAAGCGGAAGAAAAAGAAAGAACGCGTATTGCCAGAGAATTACACGATGGTGTTGGGCATTTAATAAGCGCCGCCAAAATGCATGTGGAATCAATACAACAAGACGAATCGGAAAAGGAATTAATTACCAACGCATTAAAAATTTTAGATGATGCCGCTATAGAAACAAGAAATATTTCACATAATTTAATGCCATCAAGTCTGTCTGATCTGGGATTGGTGTCGGCTATTCGCGAGTTATCAAGGCGAATTAATAAAGCAGGCGGATTACAAATACAATTTACTTGTGATTCCGAATTTAATGAAACAGATATTACCCGCTCTACAGCTATTTACCGAATTTTGCAGGAAGTATTAAACAACATGATTAAACATTCCGGTGCAACAGCTATTCAGATAACTTTATCGCAAACAATTCAGCATATCCAATTAGTGGTAACAGATAATGGTATTGGATTTCAGGTAAGTGAGATAAATAATTCGAAAGGCATAGGTTGGAGTAATATTTTTGCACGAGCAGCGGTAATTAAGGGCGAACTGGAAATTACATCTACCCCCCAAAAAGGCACTAAAATTATGTTAACAGCACCAATATGAATGCAATAGCGAAAATATTAATAGCCGACGACCACAAATTATTTTTGGATGGATTAAATATGCTCTTGCGCAATCAGCCCAATTTTTTAATTGAAGGATTGGCCTATAATGGTGCAGAAGTGCTCGAAAGTTTAAAAAGTAATCAATACGACATGGTTATTACCGACCTCAATATGCCGGGCATGGGTGGGGTAGAATTAGTGAAGTCGATAAAAGAACAATTCCCCCAGGTTAAATTATTGGTGATTACCATGAATGATGACAGAGAAATAGTTACCGAAATTTTATTAGCAGAGGCGGAAGGATATCTTTTAAAAAACTCCGGAAAAGAACAATTGTTAACTGCAATTAATAATATACTCGGCGGGAAAACGCATTATGAACCCGAAGTAATTAATTTAATGTTAGACCGTGTTCGCAAAACAACACAAACAAATAATTTTAATGCACAGTTAAGCACTCGCGAAAAAGAAGTGCTTGATTTAATTATGCAGGAATTCACCAGTAAAGAAATTGCGGAACAACTGTTTATCAGCAAACAAACCGTAGATACGCATCGTATTAATATTATGCAAAAAACAGGGGCTAAAACACTGGTGGGACTTATCAAAATGGTGGTACAGCAAGAGGGTTACTCCTGAAGCGGAAACACTTCGCCAAGAAGCTTATCCATATTTGTATGGATATAATTTCAGTATAAATATGTATTGACCGCGCTTGCAATTGAAAATAGTTTTGTAGTTATAAAATACATCTATGAAATTATTTATCACAACATTGCTGGCGATTACATTCGGATTAAATGTAATTGCTGCTAACCCAACATCAACCACAACCAAAATTAATTGTACCGTTGCACCGGATGAAGCTATGGATCCACTGGTGGAGGCAATTGTTTTAAAAGATTTAACTAAGTTAAAATCTGCAATTGAAGCTAAATCAAAACTGGAACAGGACATTAAATTTATTTATGTTCGCGCCGGTGTAGGAACTATTTCTTTTGAAAAAGGCACACCGTTAATGTATGCCATCCAAATGGATTGGTATGAAGGCGTTTTAGAATTACTCAGAGCGGGTGCAAAACCAAATGCGGTGCGCAATGCCGAACCATCAGGATTTTATCATTTGGGATGCCTTGCTGAAAAAATTGAAGGTATAACACCAATGTATTTGGCAACATTACATGCCAATGCCGACATTTTAAAAATTATGATTATCGCCGACGGTGACACTAGAGGTTCAATGAATGTCTTTTATAGTAATAAATGTAATGTTAACGGCACCAATGTAAAAATGGCAATGTGGCATATGCGTGAAAACGGACCGGCATCGATGGTAGAAATAATTAAGGATGCAAAAAAAGCTGCTTGGGCGCAAAATGGCTTACCCGCTGAAGGACAAAGACCACAATAAGCATACGCACAACAATTTTTAACTAAATCTTGAAAATTTATGTGTGTTATGCAACATCAAAACAAAACAAGGGTTGTAGATTTTGAACCGGGAATTTCAGCAAACAAATCTCAACTTATCAGACAATACATAGTCGCTAAGTTGCAACTAAGTATGTTGATGATATTAATTATTGGATTTACAAAAATTAACGCTCAAAACAGCAGCACCCTTTTACTTAAGGAGGGTATGATAATAGAATCGACCGTTTTTACTTATAAAACACCTTTGTTAATTGACCCAATTAAATGGGTAAAAACTAAGGATGAAAAAAAAGAAATTGCAGTTGATAAATTTAATGCGGATGTTGCGGCAGGAACTATACCACCTGCCACAACAGGTTCGCTTCCTTTGGTTGTAAATGAAAAATCAGAAACAGAAGAAATGATAACTTTCAATTGCACCGCAACTATTGGCGCCAGCGGAGGTAATAATATAAAAATTCAACAAAAAGGAGATACTGTCTGTTACTTATTTAATAATGCCGCCTTTTATCCGATAGTTGATGCAAAAGGAGATACTATTGGAATGAATTATTATAGTGCAAAAACATTTCCGCGTAATATCGAAATTGGAAATATTATTCCCGGGCATTTATCTGAAATGAATTTATTTCCTTACGATTTTTTAAATACTTCGAGACGGTACTTTAATCTTGATGGTGGCGATGGTTATAACTATTCCGGTTTTGTAAATGTTAGAACATCAACCAAAATGGATATCAATACCATTACACTTTATACCCCCTATACGGTAATTGGAAAGGAAGATATGGTGATTTCGGGAAAATCGTATACGACTTATAAAATGTTTAATGCACAATGGATAAAAACAACAAATAACAGTGTAGTTACAGAAATACCCACTGTTTATTTTGACGACCCGGTGTTAAGCAAAAAGATAAAAGACTATTTTTCTGATTTAGCTTCCAAAAAATCGTATCAGCGTGCTAAAGAACGGATAGCGGCTAAAATTGATAAGTTTAGTATGACCAACGAATATGGCTATACAGAAAATTTAATTGAAAGCTGGTATTGTCCCGAATTGGGCATGTTTACTTTAGCGAGAGTGTACGATGCCGATGGCGCCATCTTAGTTGAAACCAAGGTAACGTCAATAAAATAATTTTTCTGCTATCTCAACACAAATGTTTTAATTCCCAAAAAGCGCATTTATTGAAATGTACTTTTATTAAATATAAAAACATGAAATATTTAAGCACATATTTATTATTATTTTTTCCAATGCTGATAATTGCACAAGCTCCCGGTAAATACTCGAAGCCAAACGACTTTAGTCATTACGCCATATCTTTAGGAACCATTAATTCACCATCCAACGATGCGTTTCAAACTGCTGATTTGTGGTCGGGAAAATATTATGCATTATATGGAGAAGCCAGGATAAGTACAATTGAAGTATTATTTAAAACAGCCCCCAAAAACCGATTTCATATAAGAGATATTATTGATCTGCAACTCGGTGTGGGATACGGTTCTGGATTTTATGCAAATGCTGCATTTGCAGGCGGATTAAAATTTAAATATGATATCAATCAAAATATGGATTTTGGTTTTAATGTAATGGGGCGACTTGCTCTGGACCACATGAGTTATTATGGATTGTTTGCACAACCATTTGCCAGATATAAATGGGTAATGGTGCAATATGGTTATGGAGAAAATAATCCGGACAATGTATCTGATTCGGAAGAAAGAAAATTTAATCAACTCAATGCCAAAATTTACTTAAACCCCGATGAATTGCATTCGCGATATATTAATTTTAATTATTGGCATATACAGGCAAGGAATAATCAGGTGACAAATCCGTGGGAAGGAAATACGCAGTTGATGATTGGGTTTGGGTGGCAGCTGGGGAGTTGATGTACCAATGTACCGATGTGTGAATGTACCAATTAAACAGCCATTTAATGTGCTGATGTGCTGATTTGTTGATGTGCTAATTTGATGATGTACCAATGTGAAAATGTACCGATGTACCAATTAATGTGCTGATATGTTAATGTGCTGATGTGCTAATGCGAAGCATCCGAAGAGGTGGGTGAAATTGGTTTAAAAGCTTAGCGCGCTTGAATTAACACATAATATGAATCCCACTCTTTGCAGCTTTGCGAGAAACAACTAATTGATGTACCAATGTACCGATGTGTGAATGTACCAATTAATGTGATCGCCGAGGCGGATGATAATGAGCTTATGTGCTAATGCGAAGCATCCGAAGAGGTGGGTGAAACTGGTTTTAAAGCTTAGCGCGCTTGAATTAACACATATTATGAACCCCACTCTTTGCAGCTTTGCGAGAAACCGGTAAGTAATGTGGCTACGATAGCGGACCACTCATCTAGACGCGGGTAAGAATTTCGAGGGCTTCGTTTTCTTTTTCCTGCATGAGTTTTTTGTCTTTGGCGGTTTTATCATTTAATCCACATAGATGTAAAATGCCGTGAATCATAACACGATGTAGTTCATCTTCTATTGTTGTTTTGTAAGTAGCGGCATTTTCTTTTATTCTATCTATGCTGATAAATATATCGCCTGAAATGTAGTGCCC
>DAORKJ010000157.1:0-5757 GCA_035439505.1 Chitinophagales bacterium | reverse complement strand
TACCACCACTCACCCCGGGCAAGTGATTGCAGCGGAAAACCCGCAGCCCGCTTTTTCAGCGGGTGAGGATTTGCAGCGAAAAGCACGGTGCCGCAGTAGGATTTTAAATCGAAGGAAAAATTGTAATGCGGCATGCCCCCAAAATCGTGAATGTATTACTACAATGACCCCAAAGTACAAATCTAACTAAGCTTGAAAGGGAATTTATTATCAACAACAAAATTAAATTAGTGCTACCAGCCTAATACATATTTCATTAAGGGATTAGCCTGCATTGCTGCTAAATTATTGTCAATTTCAGTCCTCATTTGAGTGTATGATGCCGTGTCTAATTTTTCCTTGTGCTTTTCTAGTGCCGCAGAAAGCTCTTCGTGTTTCGCATGATAATTTTCATAGGCAAATTTTAAACCTAACTTCAATGACTCACAATTTTCAGTTCCTTTATTATAACAGGTTTCGTATGCCACGCCACTTTCATCTACTTTTTTATTCAGCTCCACCAACTCATTATATTTTTTTATGAGCAAGTCCTCAGCTCGTTGATACTCGCCAATGAGTTCCATCGATGGATTCCCATTTGCATTTGCCACTGAGTCTAAAAAATAATAGGAAGTTTGAGATACATCAGCAAACAAAACAATTTTATTCAATCCCTTCGCATAACCCTGAACAAGGAATGGAAGCTCTTCAATAACAACCCCATTTTTAACTAACTGCGGATATTGCTGGTTTTTTTGCCCATAAGTGCTTTTATCCCATTTATAATCCAGATTGAAATTACTTACCACAGGCATATCATAAACCAACATGTCAGATGAATATAATGATACGTTTACATCCTTCATGCGGACAGCCTTGCTGGACTCAATTTTATATAGCCGTTTCTCCGTTTCACAATAGTAAACACCATCCTTGAAATAGAAACCGGTTACATCTTCGCCATCCAGATCAGTTAAATAACCTCCGGTATTATGTGTATAATCGTAATAACCATAATAAAAATCTTGCTCGATGTAATATTTGAATAAAAAGTAATCCTGGTCAGGACGCCTGTTCACCGAAACATTACCCGCAAAACTCACCACATTTATTGGCTTCACTTCACCTGTAACAAAGTCGTAAAGAAAACATGGCAATTTAGTTGTTTTAGGACTCAGGTTTGAATGATAGGGTTTGAAATATATAAGACCCTTCGTTGAATCCTGCAAGGGCAAATACTTAGTATAATACTTAGATCTTTCATCAGTACCATTCTTACCGATTATCTTTTCATCAAACGCAGTATCAATGGCCATTGGCAATTTAAGATCAGTTTCATCACCGAGGGCATTAAATACATGAAAGAGATTACCGGTTTTTAAAGCTACTTTACATATTACATAAATATTATCATCTTTGACAAAGTAGCTGTCGCCCCAACAGGAGTTGTCCTCGCATTTTTCCCAATTGGCAAATTCAGCGTTACGACCTTGGGCAGCTCTTTTTCCGTTTGCATAAATACATCTTGTACCTTTGCCCAACGCATCCTTATGTTGAATAACTGCGTAATCGTCGTGCATATAAAGGAGCTCGGAATAAGCGTCTGCATCGTAGTCGGTGAAGTAAGAATAATCACTAAAAATAAATACATCATCGTAATATTTATATGGAATCACCTGCGTAAACGCAGAAAAAAGTATCAAATTAAGCAGCAAGAATACGCTCGATTTCCTATTGAACAAAATCGTTTTCATTATCATGAATAAATTTGAAACCAAAAATAAAAAATTTCTTTAAATTTGAATTTATGTCACGATGTAGGGAAAGTGAGACAAACAAAGTCCTTAGCACTGCCGCCATAAAGTTTAAAGTTTCTCACCTACATTTGTGGTCGGTAATAGCATCCGTTAAATGCCTGTAACTGATTAAACCGCTATTGATATCATACCGGATATGAACATAAAAACTATTTTTAAAGAATTAAATACAAAAGTTTTCATAATAACCGAAAACGATTACGACAGTGAACTTAATTGGGTGATTGAAAAAACCGATTTTGAACTGATTCCGGAAGAAGAAAATTATTATCTCGTAAAGGCGTTTGAAGTTACACCAAATGAAAATAAAGAATGTTACATCGCAGTAGCAATACCTGAGCGATTTGCCGATATTGTTGTAAAACAAAATGCAAAGGGAGAGGCTCTGGTAGAATACATTTCACAGCAGGAAAATGCTATCATTCCGGCCATTGCCCATGATGCTGCTGGTTATTATGAATTATATTATGCCAAAGGAAATCCGCAAGTGGGCATTGATGTGTTAAGGCGTGGATTAGCAATAGCCAAAAACAAAAGTGCAGTTGCTGAAGATATTGGCTATTTACTGATTGACGAAGAGCGCACCCAAGAGGCCATAGAAGCCTTTGAAATAAGTGAAGCACATGGCCCAACCAATAGATTTACTTTTTGGGAATTAGCTAAACTGTATGCAAAACTGGGTCATGCAGACAAGCAAGCTGAATACTTAATAAAATATAAAACCTTCAATGCCATCAACAACAAAGATAAAAGCACAGGCCGCTAACCATTGATTTTTTTAATGCGACTAAGTTGGTGCTAATATAAGTTTAAATACGTAAATTTGTAGTAATCAAAAAAATATTAAATAAGGCGAAATATTATAATCACCTAAATGCATCAACTAACCGCTCAAAGTGCCATTCCTACCGTCACCAATTTCAACGATTTAGTTACAACTCCACTTAAAGGAAGCGCAAATGTGGTATGCTGGGAACGTGAATGCATTGGTGATTTTAATGAAATTATTCAGCAATGTGTTTCCGCTGAAAATATCACCGTTATTGAGCCGGAATTATTGCGCAATATTAAATTAAGTGACGCAGGTCAGCTGGCACGAAATACCATTTTAGCCGACTTTGAATTACTTTACCAATATGGTGCAGCGCCAACATTAAATATTATAAAACAATACGACAGAGATGCTGATGAAAATATTTTCCCCACCGATGTATATTCATTTCATATCGACCGTTCACCAATTCCTGTTGATACTTTTTTATGCACTTATTATGGTGCAACCACCGAAATATTACCCAATGCACAAAGCATACAAAAAATCCTTATCCCCGAAATTCGCCAACAGTTAAAAAATAATTTTGCAGGCTCTGATGCCGCCTTCGAAACATATTTAACAGAACAATTTTACGATTTACATTTCGCAGCCTTACCCAACGCTCAAATTGTTCAAATACCACTGGGACATATTTGTCGTTTAGCAGTGGATCATCCGAATAGCCAGACATTACCATGTATCCACCGAGCACCGCTTGAAAATCCTGGGGAGTATCGGTTGTTGTTAATTTGTTGAATTTCTTATTCTCATAGTCTCTAACCCCATTGTTTGGTCAGGGGACACAACCAATGGGTGAGCTTCGAATGATAGGTGGTGCTATGGCAAATACTTTTTTCCTTCGATAGCAATACCTTCGAAGCAACCCTGTAAATCACTTCGAATCATCCCAATAATTGCAGCTCCACATAGTTGCGTCCCCAGACCAACCATGTGGCGATGTCGGAGCTCCGAATGATAGTTTGGTATATTGTTTTACCCAAGCCTTGCAAAGCATTATGTACTAATTCTTCACAAGCTTATAAGTTTTAATGTTCAATTCCTGATCGATGTATTGCAGAAGGTATAATCCGGAAGCAATATTATTTGCATTTATCATTGTTGTTGATTCGAAACTTTGTTGACGAATTATTGCTCTTCCTGTTACGTCATAAATTATTATAGATCCATCAGCTGTAGTTCCGCTAAGGTTAAATGAATTTGTAAAAGGATTTGGAAAAATCAAATCATTGTCATTTAAATCAATTTCCTTTGCTATTTCATATTTAAAAATTGTGCCTCTTCTATATTCTCCTCCCTGATATGTCATTCCGTAAAACGTAGAATTGATGGTAATTAATTCTCCTTTAGGATCACTTCCCGTTGTCTCATTGAAATTCACCAATACTGAATAGCCGGTGCCATCTGTATTTAATTTAAAGAGCACTCCGCATTCAAACGAACAATTATTTGATGTTCCGCCCCAATGTGTAAGTCCATAAAGTTTTCCCCTGTAAAAAATTAAATTTCCTTCAGGATGGCTGCCATGGTTGTCATCAAAATCGTGAATAATTGTAAATTCACTGCCATCAGGTTTAATTTTAAATATTGCCCCAAAACCGTAATTACCACCATTATAAGTCATGCCATACATAAAATTCCCGTCAGAAAGCAAATTGCCCCAAGGATTTCTTCCTGTCAATCCATCAAATGAGTATAGACTTGTAAATTCTGTTCCATCAGGCTTTACTTTAAAAATGGTTCCTTTATCAAAAATTCCTCCTCCGTATGTAGTGCCATATAAAAATACACTATCTGAGATCAAAGTGCCATATGGACCGTTACCAGTAACTGAACCAGTGAAATCATGCAGGCGCGTATAATCTGTGCCATCCGGATTTATTCGGAAAATAGTGCCGTGATCAGTCGCTCCTCCACCGAGTGTCATTCCAAATAAATAATTACCATCATAATACAGCTCACCTTTAGGGGCCGATCCGTTGTCACCATCAAAATCAAGTAATTTCTCATAGTTTGAGCCATCTGTTTTTATTCTGAATACAATCCCTGCACCATGTTCACCTCCTTTATAAGTCATGCCATATAAAAATTCTCCCACCAATATAACTGACCCGTGAGGGAATGCACCATTATATTCATCAAAATCAAGAATTTTCTCATATCCTGAACCATCAGGTTTTATTTTAAAAATAACCCCGCAATCCCCGGTTAAACAATTTGTACCTGTGCCTCCATTTGTTGTCATTCCATATAAATATACCCCATCATAAATAAGTGAGCTTGATGGATTTATACCAAAAGAATCATTAAAATCAAATAATTTAGTAAACTGGGCCTCTGCTTTGATGGTAAATAGCAATAAAAAAAATGCATAATAATATTTCATGAGCAAATGATTTACCGTTTGCGATTAAGTGTGAAGTTACCTAATCCGAATCTACAACAAGGTATTATTATGCATGAAAAATTCAAACTTTGCCATGCATTCATCGCGCACCACTCAAAAACCCGGGTGAGTTTGGGTTGTTGTTAGTTTGTTGAAGTGTTTGAGAAAAAAGTATTTGATAATTATCATTTACATCCGAAACCCACATGCCCGTCCCATGAGGGAGTTAACTCCCGAATAACATTGGGATGCTGGCATCCCCGAAAAAAATGTTGTTTTAAAACGTTAATATTATTTATGTGTTTAGTTTTTAACACGCAAGCGCAATCCCCTCATCACAACAAGCAGTCATTCCCACTTGCCTTGGGAGTTAACTCCCTAGGAGGACATCCGGGAGTTTAGTTTATTTGTGTCAGGAAATTTGCAGCTTCGTGGGAGTCATGTTTGTTATTTTGTAATGACGCATGCAATTCGTCCCTACAAAATAACAAGCATGACAATTATTAGATAAAAGTTAATTTTCGAAAGGTATTTATTACGAGTTGAAACAGTTTCTCAAAATTGAGCAATTGGTTGTGATTTGTAGGGGCGAATTGCATCCGCCCATACAAACCTGGGCCAATTGCGATGGGGTAGGAAAAATAAAATTCAGATACTGCAACTCACTCCTTCACCCAAACCACTATTTCCCCATTTTCCGCTTTCACCCAATACATTCCACTCGGGAAATTTTCAACTGAAAT
>DAORKJ010000156.1:0-5764 GCA_035439505.1 Chitinophagales bacterium | reverse complement strand
CATCAGGATATTTGCTCTTAATTTTATTGTATTGCCCCATTAACGGGGTTTCTTTGACGGGTTTCATGCCCTGCAAATATAGGATTAACCTACCGATTTCACCGAATTAAATCTTACTACGACTGGCCCGAAAAATGGAGTAATTAACAGTATTTCAACGCTTAAGCGGTTAAAGCTGCGTTGCAGAAGGTGACAGCCGCTTGCTTAAAAGTGAAGCGAATTATTTTTTTTGATAATTACTTAAAAATGTTTGTTATTTAGGAATTACTTATGCTGTTTTTACTCCATTAGTTGTAGATATTAATCATATGCAACTGTTCTGCACCAATTGAATGTAATTAAACTTATAGGTTTTCTATGAATAATATAATCCTTTAAAGGAATTATATAACAATTATGGCTACTAATTTTTGAAACTTTACCTATAATCAAATTTTTAAATGATAAAACAGGATGAAATATGGGAAAAGAGCAATCAAATAAAACTTTGAAACAAAAGAACAGGCTTACTGAACTAAAAACAAATCAGGATTTTAATGGTCAGCAACCGACTGTAGAACAAATACATGTACAAGTTAAGGATACAACAACCTCGACAAATATCAAACGAAGCAAAAAAAGGAACAAAGTACTTTATAATTCGGATAAACATTTTGATGATGACGCCCAGGAATAAATGCTATTATCTAACAATGGAAATAGCATTTTAATTCTGTTCAAACTAAAACACCTGATATCGCCCAGAGTTACTGATTTTTAATATATGTCCTTTGTTTGAAAATTCACACTTAATTACTTGTATCACAGGTAAATAGAGGAATGAAATTAACGCAAGGCTTATACATCCATTTAAGCTTATGATGGAAATTCGGTGAAAAAAACATTTCTTATTTACTGATACAATTTTATTGAAATAATAATTAATACGACATACTAATGATTGAAAATGAGGCAATACATAATATAAAATTAGCAAAGGAAAACACAAACCCTCATCATTTACTTGATATGGGTGACGGTACCATAACTTCAGGTAATCATATACCATATTGGTTTGATTCAATGATACAGCCAATTGCATTTTCACGCTTAAGAGCAGATGTTGACACAGAAGTAATAGTTATTGGAGGTGGAGTTGCGGGACTGACAACAGCATATTGTCTTGCAGCACAAGGGTATAAAGTAATTTTAATTGAAGATGGTTTTATTGGGAGTGGAGAAACCGGAAGAACTACTGCGCATCTTACTTGTGTGCTTGATACCCGATATGCTGATTTGGAAAAAACCTATGATTTAAATACCGCAAGGTTAGTTGCTCAGAGTCATAATGCAGCTATTGATTGGGTAGATGATACAATAAAAGTAAATAACATTGATTGTCATTTTATGCGGGTTGATGGGTTTTTGTTTTCACACCAAACCGATTCTAACGAAAATTTGCAGGATGAATACAAAGCCACTCAGCGAATTGGATTAAACACCCAAATGTTGAATAAAATCCCTTCAATTCATTCTGATCAGGTAAAATGGTGCATCAAATTTTCTAACCAAGCACAATTGCATATTATGTCATATATGAAAGGCCTGGCGGATGCATTTATTTTATTAGGCGGGAAAATATTTACTGAGACCAGAGCAGAAAAAATTTCGAAAGAAGGTGTTACTGCAAATGGCTTTACTATAAAAGCGAAACATATTGTTGTGGCCACAAATTCTCCAATCAACGATTGGGTAACTATGCATACCAAACAATGGCCATACCGAACTTATGTGATTGCTGCAAAAATCACAAAAGGAAAATTGCCAAATGCATTATGGTGGGACACAGGTGACCAAAATTCTAAATGGGTTTCTAAACCATACCATTATGTAAGAACTGAACCATTTGATGATGAATTTGATATTTTAATTGCAGGCGGCGAAGACCACCGAACCGGTCAGGCAAATAATGAAGATATTTTGGAAGCCAACAGATATGATAATTTGATTGTGTGGACAAAAAAACACTACCCTGACATGGGTGAAATCATTTATAAATGGAGTGGTCAGGTGCTCGAACCAATAGATGGTTTAGCCTATATCGGAAAAAATCCCGGGGATGACAATATTTACATCATTACTGGTCAGTCGGGAAACGGAATTACATATAGTACAATAGGTGCTTTACTCATAACCGATTTAATTACTGGCAAGGAAAATACTTGGGCAAAACTGTACAATCCATCTCGTATTACCTTAAAAAACGCTGGCAAATATTTACATGAAACTGGCAATATGATTGCACAATATGCCGATTGGTTTATTGCTGATAATGGAAAACACACAAATGACTTACAAGCAGGTGAGGGAGCTATTTTCGCTTCTGGCATAAAACATTTGGCAGTATATCGCGATAAGGAAAATGTATTACATACATGTTCTGGCGTTTGCCCGCATTTGGGAGCCATTTTACAATGGAACGATGATGAAAAAACCTTTGACTGCCCAATGCATGGATCCCGATTCTCAGGAAGTGGTAATTTATTAAATGGGCCGGCAATTGGCGATTTAAAGAAAATTGATATTGAAGAATCTAAATTAAATTAAAACAATTCACCTATTTATAAACAATTAAAATTTTAAAAAATGACTACTAATATTAAAAATGTAATGTGTATGGTAATTCTACTTACCACCGGCTTATTTTTTGCGTCATGCAATAACGGTAAAAACTCAAATGATGTTAAGGATGTTGCTGAAGAGCTCAATGATGAGAAATTCGATTCTAACAAACAGGAAAAAGATGCTCAATTTGTGGTGGACGCTGCTGAAATGAATATAGAAGAAATTCAAATGGGTCAGTTGGCAATGCAAAAGGGCAGCAGTACGCATGTTAAAGAACTCGGTAAGATGATGGTTGATATGCATACCAAGTCGCAAACAGACCTATCAGCAATGGCTAACAACAAATTTATTAGCATACCAACTTCACCAACAGATGATGCTATGGAATCGTTTAATAAATTAAATACGAAATCCGGAATAGAATTTGACAAAGCATATGCGGATATGATGGTTGAAAAACATAAAGATGCCATCAAAACTTTCGAAAAAGCATCTACTGATTGTGAAGATACCGATATTAAAAACTGGGCTGCCACTTCATTACCGGATTTACGCGCGCATTTAACCTATTCAGAGGAATGTCAGGAAAAATGTAAAATGAACAATTAACGCACGGGTTTTGCATCCAAAACATTTGAACAAGGTGTAATGAATTGACAGTTGATGAAAATCAATAAAGTCGCAAATTTCCTTTACAATGTTAATTTATGCTTGTCCATCAATTAGAATTAACAATGTTTTCATTAACAATATAGCAGATAAATTTTGTAAAATATTCGCTTAATTATATAACACTGCAATGCAAATTTACAAGCATCTTTACTAAATAACTTTATTAAACAATTTAAAACTTTAACAATGAATAAAAATAAAACAGATAAAGGCTATCAACCAAATGAGCGCCAATCTACAGACAAAAACAAACAGTATTCAGACAAACAAAATCAGGATGCTAAAACTCACAATATGCAGAAAGAATCTAAACATCCGGATAAGAAGGATGATGAGGGTTACGAACCGAAAAATAAGCCGGCAAATAACCTTACAGATCCAAAACGTAAGGATTCAAAGCATGATGATGATGAATCAATAGAAAAACCAAATGAAGATGGACGTATTAATAAACGTATTGATACTGATATCAATCAAGCTGAAATTATAGATGATGAGGACCTTGATGAAAATATTGATATTGATGAAGAAAATGATATTAATGCGGATTCAGATGAGGAACAAGATGAGGTTGATGAAAATGGTAAAAAGATTAAACGCCGTATCAACAACATTGATGATGAAAATGAGGAAACGGATAATATGTAATTGGCAATATTAAATTGCTTAAGTGATTTTTTTACAAATTTTAAATTCGATAAAATAATGAAGAATAGTTCTACTGCAGAGGCTCGTAAAAATGCGACTGCTGCACCAAAAGAAAAGGTTAGTTCAATGCAATCATCTCAACTAATGAAATTATTTGAAGATGGTCTCAAAGATATTTACTGGGCTGAAAAAGCATTGACAAAAAATATTTCAAAAATGAGCAAAAATGCCACATCAGTAGAATTAAGCGAAGCCCTTGATAATCACCTGGAGGAAACATATCAGCACGTGGAGCGATTAGATGAGGTGTTCCAGATAATTGATAAAAAGGCTGTAGCTAAGAAATGTGTTGCAATGGAGGGTTTGATAAATGAATGTGTTGAAATAATGGAGTCTTGTGAAAAAGGAGCTATGCGCGATGCCGGAATTATCGCAGGAGGTCAAAAAATTGAGCATTATGAAATAGCCACTTATGGTACACTTCGTCAATTTGCGGAAACGCTTGGTTTAAAAAAAGCGGTTGCACTTTTATCATCTACGCTGGAGGAGGAAAAATCAGCTGATGAAAAACTTTCTGAAGTTGCAACTTCGGCAATTAATATTGATGCTTCTAACGTCAAAGCTAAGAAATGAATAATTTTTTTAGAACAATAATTGCCGGTTACGGAGCAAAAAAATTAGGAGGTGGCTGTGTTGGAACCATTATCGTTTTTCTAATTATTTATATGTTGCTTGGTCAATGTAATTAAATTATGCAAAATGATAAGTCAATAATACGATGTTGAAAAACTATTCAATTAATAATTAAAAAAAATATAAAAATGGAAAAACAAAAAACAATTGATGCGTTAAATAAACTTATCACTATCAACAATGACAGAATTGAAGGTTATGAAACCGCTTCTAAAGAAACTGAAGAAACTGATCTCAAATCTTTATTTGCACATTTAATGGCTACCAGTCAAAAATGTAAACGGGAACTGGAAGCTGAAGTATTAGCACTAGGTGGTGAACCATCAGAGGGAACTAAAGCTTCAGGTAAATTTTTTCGTGCATGGATGGACGTAAAAGCTGCTTTAACCGGTAAAGACCGCAAAGCAATTTTGAATTCTTGTGAATTTGGGGAAGATGCTGCGATTAAGACATATGAAAATGTAATGGAAGATGATGCAAAACATTTTGACAGCCAAATTGAAAACTTGATAAACGCTCAGTTTAGTTTATTAGTTGCTGATCACAATACCGTAAAATCGTTACGTGATGCATTGGCAAGTGCCTGATGTAAACATGAAGCGGTTTTGCTTGTGCATCTCGTCTAAACGCTAATTACCTGCCATTTAATCAGGTATTTCTATAGTAATAGTAATGTCACCAATTGATAATACAGCAATGTATTGTTGGTTGGTGTTTTTTATTAATAGTATTTGATCAATCAAATCCCTTGATTATTTAATCGAATGTTTAAGCCTATGTTCAACAAATTCAATTGAATTTACGGAATGTATAAAAATTGCAGATTTGTGACAATTACATCTTCACCAACATAATGTTTAATTTAGACCTTAAAAATGCTATAACCTTTTATTTTACGGGGTTTTATGTGATATTTCAGGTGTTTTGATTGACATTATAATAAATGGGGGGCTAAACCAAAGTTTACAATTTTATAATTTTAAATTAATTTTGGGAGAACATGCTAAAGCAAACTGCATAGCATAACCACGCAATCCACTCCTATGTTATTTAAACCTACCCTGACTAGTATTTCTATAGTAATTATTTCTATTTGTAACCTTGAAGCCCAGGTGGTCATTAATGAAGGTTCTAATAAAAATTATAT
>DAORKJ010000155.1:0-5779 GCA_035439505.1 Chitinophagales bacterium | reverse complement strand
TTTGATTATGAAAGTTTAAATACGAGTTTAACCATGGGTACAGGAATTGAATATGCATTAAATGATAATATGGATTTAATGTTAACTGTGTTTTTCCAAAATGGTACAAAAAACATGCTTATTTCTAATGCGAATGACGACAATATGTTTCCACAACAGTTGGGATTAAGAGCGGGGATATTATTTTAATAATAATTTAAATAAAAATTAAGGCGATTCATTCAGAATCGCCTTTTTTATTTTTAATAGTGTGATTACCTTTTTGAAAATCAATTATTAAATTATTCCGGTAATTAAATTAACAAAGTATAAAAAAGTATTACATTAAATTGATGTACCAGTAATACACCGAAATTGCTTCAAACAAAATTTACCTGAGTAATACTATTTATTAGTACCTGACAAAAAAATTATTGAATTTGTTATTAAATCTTTAAATACACGTAGTTTAATAATAACGCAACAGTTGGTCTTGAATTTTGCGCAATCATTTAACAAATTAATCACTAAAACCAATTTTATGATTCGCAAAATGTACATTTTCGGAATGTTCGTTTCGATTTTGGGTTTGTTTCAACAAACACAAGCGCAAACGGCATTTACTGCGGGCAATATTGTAATTGTTCGCGTTGGTGATGGTAGTACGTCATTAATAAATACAGGTAACGCTGTATTCCTTGATGAGTATACCACCACAGGTTCATTGGTTCAATCAATTGCATTACCTACTGTAATTGCTGGATCCAATAAACGTTTAATATTAAGTGGCACCGCTACTTCAGAGGGTGCATTATCCAGATCTGCTGATGGTTCAGCATTAGTTTTAACAGGTTATGATGCAACACCGGGAGGCGCAACCTCTTTAAGTGGAACATCAGCAGCTTCTGTGAACCGCACAGTTGGATTAATTTATGCTGATGGAACCTTTAATACTTCTACAGGATTAACTGATTTCGCATCGGCAAATAATCCACGTTCAGCTACATCCACTAATGGAACTGATTTATGGATGACAGGTGGAGCAGGTGGCATTCGTTATGCTACTTTAGGCGCAACAACTTCAAATGATTTATCTAGTGCAACATTAGCAAATGTTCGTGTAGTACAAATATTCGATAATCAATTGTATTTTTCAACTGCAAGTGGAACAACCTATCGTGTGGGTTCTGTTGGAACAGGTTTACCAACCAGCGGTTTACAAACATTAACTCATTTAACAGGTATTCCTGCTGCAACAGGTTCTCCATATGGTTATTTCATGGCCGATTTAGATGGTGCTCCGGGAATAGATGTTATTTATGTTGCTGATGATGGCGCAAATGCATTAAGAAAATATTCGTTAGTTGCAGGTACTTGGACTTTAAACGGAACAATTGGTGTTGATGCTGATGATTATCGTGGAATTACCGGTTCTGTGAGTGGAACAACTGTAACATTATATTGCACAATTAAAGGTGGTTCAGGCGCAACTGGTGGTGGACAAATTGTAACCTTAACAGATGCTTCAGGTTACAATGGTGCATTTGCCGGAGTTCCAACTGTACTTTTTACTGCTGCTACAAATACATCAATTCGCGGTATTGCTATGGCACCGGAAGTAACTTGCACACCGGTTTTATGGTATGCTGATGCTGATGGTGATAACTATGGTGATTTAGCAACTTCACAATCATCTTGCACAATGCCTTCAGGTTATGTAGCTGATAGTACTGATTGTAACGATGGTGATGTTGCAATTTATCCTGGTGCTGCAGAATTATGTAATTCAATTGATGACAACTGTGATGGAAATACAGATGAAGAATTTATTAATCCGATTATTTCTTTCGCATCAAGCGAATTAGTAGCCGGTTTAACAGGCCCTTCAAGTTCACAATCTCCATATTTAACTCCGTTAAAACCTGGTGTTCAGTTTACGTCAATTTTTACTGCAGGTGATGTTTTTGGTGGATATACTGCTTCAGGTTTAATGGATGGTATTGGTGCTTATGATAATGGCGATAGTACATTTACAGTACTAATCAGCCATGAGATCAACAATACCCTTGGTGTTGTACGCGACCATGGTTTTATTGGAACATTTGTTTCAAAATGGATTATTAATAAATCAGATTTATCAGTAATTTCTGGTGAAGACTTAATGCAAAATGCATTTGTTTGGAACAATTTATTAAATATGTATGAACCTGCATCAGCAGCTTTTAGTCGTTTTTGTTCATCTGACCTTCCAGCTCAAACTGCTTTTTATAATGCAGTAAGTGGAAATGGTTCAATGGAAAAAATCTTTATGAATGGTGAAGAGTCAGGTAATGAAGGAAGACAATTTGCACATATCGTATCAGGTGCAGAAGCAGGAAATTCATATGAATTACCGGCACTTGGAAAAGCAGGTTGGGAAAATTCAGTTGCCAGCTATTATGCGCAGGATAAAACAGTTGTAGTAGAATTAGATGATAATACAACAAACGGCCAGGTTTATGTATATGTTGGAACTAAAACTAACACAGGTCTTGAAATTGAAAAAGCGGGTTTAACAAATGGTATTTTATATGGCATCACAGTAGATGGTATGTCTACTGAATCATCATTAAGCATCCCAGCTGCAAATACTGCATTTTCTTTGACATCACTTGGTTCTGTTACCGGATTATCTGGTGCAACATTAAACACAAACTCAATTACCGCCGGTGTTACTAATTTTTTACGTCCTGAAGACGGTGCATGGGATCCACAAAATCCTGCTATATTTTATTTTGTAACAACCAATTCATTTACAGCTCCTAGCCGTTTATGGAAATTGGAATTTACAGATATCAATAACCCAGAATTAGGTGGAACAATTACTGCATTATTAGATGGCACAGAAGGTCCAAAAATGATGGACAATATGACTGTAGATAATGCAGGTAATATTATTATTCAGGAAGACCCGGGTAATCAAAAATATTTAGCTCGTATTTGGGAATATCGTATTGCTACCGACGAGTTAATTGAACTTGCTCAACACGACGAAAACAGATTTATTTCTGGTGCCCCTTCTTACTTAACTCAAGATGAAGAATCTTCAGGTGTTATTGATATTTCTTCAATTTTAGGACCCGGTATGTTATTACTTGACGATCAGGCTCATTATTCAATTCCTGGAGCAGTTGTAGAAGGTGGACAGTTATTAGTGATGTATAATCCTGAAACTGCAACTGGAGTATATACTGCAACAGATACTGTTCGTGTAAATACTAATACTGCATGCACAGCAACAGGTGTTGTTTTAGGAACTCCTATGACTTCCGATAACTGTGTTGTTGCAAGTGTAACGAATGATGCTCCAACAGTATATCCTATTGGCAATACAACAGTAACATGGACTGTAACTGACGGTTCAGGAAATTCAACAACAGGAACCCAAGTTGTAATTGTTACAGATGAAGTTCTTCCTACCATAACTGCTCCTGCTGCAGTAATTGTAAGTGCTGATTCATCTTGCACAGCTTCTGAAGTTAGTTTAGGTACTCCTATAACTGCTGATAACTGTGGTGTTGCAACTGTAACAAATAATGCTCCTGCAACTTATCCATTAGGTGCTACTACAGTAACATGGACTGTAACCGATGTTAACGGTAATTTTGCTACTGCTACTCAAACAGTAACTGTTACAGGAACAGCTGCTACTTATTATGCAGACGTTGATGGTGATACTTATGGTAATTCATCTGATTCAATTGTAGCTTGTGTAATTCCTTCCGGTTATGTAGTTGATAATACCGATTGTAATGATAGTGACATTGCAATTAATCCTGGTGCAACTGAAATATGCAACGGAATTGATGACAATTGTGATGGCAATATTGATGACAACTTAATTATCGCAACAGCAACACCTGTTGGTCCTACTTCATTCTGCAGAGGTAATTCAGTTCAATTAGATGCTAATACCGGCGTAGGTTATACTTACCAATGGAAGAAAAATGGCACTAATATTCCTGGCGCAACTGCTGCATCTTATACAGCTAATAAACCTGGTAATTATTCAGTATTAGTAACTATTCCAGGTGGATGTTTTGATTTGTCTGATGCTGTGACTGTAACAGTATTAGCTAGCCCTGCTGCTTCAATTACTAATGTAACAGGATGGACAGATCTTTGCACCGGAAGCCCAATTAAATTAAAAGCGAATGGTGGTGCAACATTAACCTACCAATGGTATCGTGGTGCATCGATGATAGCTGGTGCAACTTCAAATACTTATAACGTTACATTGTCCGGTAATTATTCCGTTGAAGTTACCAATACAGTAACCGGTTGCAGTACAAAATCTGCTAAGTATCCGATTACTCAAACTTGTAAAGAAGGTGAAGATGTAATTATTGAAAGCTCATCATTCAATGTATATCCTAACCCTACCAATGGTTCATTTACAATTGATATGACAATAAACGCTTCGCAAGAAGCAACTGCTGATATCCTGTTATATAACATGATTGGAGAAGTTGTTTATCAATCTTCAATAGAAGTAAATAACAATACTATTTTTGCTAATGTTACCCCTGATAATAATCTTTCAGAAGGTTTATATATAGTAAAAGTTGTAGTTGGTAATACAATTTTTGAAAAATCAATTGCAGTTGTAAAATAACAATAAACATTAAATAAAAAATCCGCAAACGTAAATGTTTGCGGATTTTTTATTGACTGTAAATTATAAATTATTTAATCACAAGTTTCCAAATTGGCATAAGCTTGTAAAGTCCAGTTAGTAGAAATATATGAATTATCTGTTGAACCACCCGGACCATATATTTTGCCTGGTGTAATTTCATAATAACCCCAGTTTGCTGCAGGAGAACAACTCAAATTTTCTTGTGCGCCTGTCCAAGTTTCAATACTAACCGGTTCATTAAACATACTAGGGTCAATTACCCATTTTGTATATGAGCCATCAGCACCTTTTACTGTAACCAGTGGTGCAACATGGTACCACCAATATACACAACAATCGCCTGCATCTACTGCTAAAAATCCGGTGACATCTTCGTAGCTAAAAACTTTTTCGCAACTCACATTATATTCTTCTAACATGATTTGACGCATTTTATGTGCACGTGCATAACAACCATCAACTACATATTGAAATGGAATACAATAATCGATAGTAGAAGTACCTGTTGCACAACCTTGTGATGCACAATAATCAAATATGCCGTTTAATATTGTCATATTAGGCACAAATTTTTTAAAAATATCAGGTTCAGGGGTGACATCGTATTTTGTGGCTGCATCTAATATTTCCTGAGCAGAAGGTTTTTCAGCAGCGGTTAATGAAATAAACGGCATCACTTTATTTCCTTCTACAACCCGCATAGGTGTTTTAGCATCACGACTTTGGTCAATTAATGCTTTTATGGCATCAAAATCTTTATGACTTTTGGATAAATTATATATACGCGGCGATTCATAAAAACGCACCTGTATAGATGCGCCATCTTCAGACTCCCGATAATAGGCCGGTGTCATTAAACGATACTCATCCGTTAATTGTAATGTGGGTGTTTCTTCTAAAATGTCAATACTTTTTTGACATCCCGGGGTGATGGAGCTGAGGAGCACCAACAGGATAACTAATTTGAAGATTTTCATAATATTTGTTTAGATGATAAATATAAACATATTAATTGAGATGAACCAATTTCATTATCTATAAAATAAAAAAGCTGCCGGATAACAAGACCCGACAGCAAACGCACACGTTGATTAAGTGTTACTTTTTTATGAAGGTTTTTGA
>DAORKJ010000154.1:0-6227 GCA_035439505.1 Chitinophagales bacterium | reverse complement strand
AAACCGTTATAGCCAATGGTTTGTTGACCTTAAAGCAGATAGCGGTTCCCAATTAAGCAACTTTAATTTGTGGGCTATTTCAATGATAATTTTGTATATTTACTATGTATGAGACGACTGATTACTATTTTTTACATGATTCAATGCTCAACTAATTCTTTTTCGCAGGCTCCGGGTATTGAATGGCAGAATACAATTGGAGGAGATTTATCTGACCAATTGACAATTTGCCAAACAATTGATAGTGGATTTATTGTTGGAGGCTCCTCGCAATCTGGGATTATTGGTGATAAAACAGATACGCTATATGGTGGCACCGACTATTGGATAATTAAATTAAACTATTTTGGAAATATCCAATGGCAAAAATCTTTCGGCGGCTCAAGTAACGATGACTTATATGATTTAACACAGACAAGTGATAAAGGGTATTTACTTGCCGGATCATCATTGTCAGGTATATCCGGAAATAAGACAGAAGAAACTGTTGCAGGGAGTTTTGATTTTTGGATTATTAAATTAGATAGTACTGGCAGTATTCAATGGCAAAACGATATTGGAGGTTCGGGTTCCGATTTATTATATTCCGTTGAGCAGGCTCCAGATGGTGGTTACATATTGGGCGGTTGGTCAAATTCACCTATTTCGGGTGATAAAACAGAGGCAAATATTTCTGGAAGTGAAGATTATTGGATTGTAAAAATTGACTCTTTAGGTAATATCGAATGGCAGAATGATATTGGTGGGACAGGACAGGACTTCTTATATTGCATTCAAGTTTGCACAGAAGGAGGTTATATTACATGTGGTAAAAGTAGTTCAAGTATTTCAGGAGATAAAACTGAAATGAGTTTTGGCAGCGAAGATTATTGGGTTATTAGGTTAGATAGCATGGGCGAAATTTTATGGCAAAAAACTATCGGCGGTGGCCAACTTGATAGGCCTTATAATATTTTGCAGACGGTAAGTAATGGGTATATAGTTGGTGGATTTTCCAACTCTCCAATTTCAGGTAACAAAACAGAGCCAACACAAGGCGACTACGACTATTGGGTCGTCCAACTCGACAGTTTAGGCAATATTCAATGGCAAAATGATATTGGGGGAAATTTATCCGATGTATTAACAGACATTCATCAAACTGCTGATGAAGGGTTTATGGTAGGTGGTTATAGTAGTTCAGATATTTCAGGGGATAAGACAGAAGTTAATATTGGTTTTGCTGATTATTGGATAATCAAACTGGATAATATTGGTAATATATTATGGCAAAAAACGTTTGGAGGCTGGTCAGATGATAATCTTACAACCTGCTCAAATACAGTCGATAGCGGACAGATTCTCGGAGGCACCTCTTTATCCCCTGCTTCCGGTGATAAGACGGAAGATAACAATGGGTATCAGGATTTTTGGATAATTAAATTATTCCCCGACACTTGCGAAAAAACAGCTTTTTATTTAGATACCGATAATGATGGATTCGGCAATTCTGATGATAGCATATTTGCATGTTTTGCTCCTTTTGGATATGTGGCGAATCAAGGCGATTGTAATGATACGATAGGAGAGATAAACCCTACTGCAATAGAAATTTGTAATGTTATTGATGATAATTGTGATGGTGGTATCGATGAAGGCTTGCTCTTATCTGTATTTTATGCAGATAACGATAATGATGGCTATGGCAATTCATTAATTGATACAACAACATGCTTAACCGAGATTGCCAATTATGTTTCCGATTCATCTGATTGCGATGATTCCAATAATTTAATTCATGCAATGATTACCTATTATGCAGATGCGGACAGTGATTCTTATGGCGATGTATTTAATCCGGCAGCTTTTTGTAATACTTTTGCACCACCAGGTTATGTAACAGATAGCACGGATTGCGATGACACAAATTCAGACATTAATCCGGGTATATCAGAAATTCTTAACGGCTTGGATGATAATTGTAATGACAGTATTGACGAAGGTATAACTTCAATTTATAATTTAACTATACCGGATTTTCGAATTTATCCAAATCCAAACAATGGTTTTTTTATAATCAAATTAATGCATGTAGATCAGCCGTATATACTCATCAAAATATATGATATAACAGGACGGATTGTATATTCTAACAATTTTCATAGTGATTCCACTATTTCCATAAAGTTAATAAATTTTGTAACTGGAATTTACGAAATACAAATATCATTTGGTAACAATTCTGTGAAAAAACCAATTATTGTTCAAAGTCTATAAATCAATTAATATGAAATACATCTTTTTTTTTCTCAGCATTCTTGGTATACTGCAAGTTCATGCCCAAGTTACATGTACTACAACAGATCCAATTCTAATAAATGATGTTAATTCTGGAAACACATCAGTAAATTATACGCTCAAACTTGACGGGATATCAGGTTATTCACTATCTAATCAATTACTTGGTTCAAACTCATCTCCAGATGCATTAGAATGGAAGACCTTAGCTCCAGGTACTAGTGGGTCAGATTTTAATATTGCATTCTCAGCCGGCGCAATCATATTCAATCTTCCTGATGCAGGATCTTCAACAAGAGGGGTGGTTAATACATCTGGATCGGGTCAGACATTTGCCGGGCCAAAAACCTTTACAAGTGATTTATCCATATCAGGATCAACCACGAACTTATTTTTAACCGATGGGGTTGATCAAACCACACCATCCTTAGCTTTTACTTCAAATCCCGGCAGCGGTTTTAGTTATACAAATTCAACTAAAACGTTGTTTTTATCACTAAATGGGGTTTATGGTTATCAATGGCTCAGCGGAGAATTTGATATGAAAAACTGTGCGAATTTTATAGCTGGTGCAGGCAAACTTGATATTAATATTACTCATGATGCCGATTCTGAATCTCCTAAGCAGGATGGTGGTGTTAGTGTTTCAACTTATTCAGGCACGGAAACAAAAACATGCACATTTGGAGGCCGAACTGCAAATGGAACCGAAAGTGAGCCTGCAAGTACTGTACTTGATCAAGCAATGGTTGAATTTGTAGGGAAAGGCTATGTGCTTTGCCCCTTTGAAGACCCAGAGGATTGTGATGACTATGGTTTTGAACATACAAATCGTGGTGTATTTGGTGTATATGCCTCAGAAACGCATTCCCTAAGTTCCCAAGGTGCATATTGTGCAATCCAAACGACCAGGATAGGAACAACAAATGATCATTTCAGTTTTTTGGTAGATGCTGCAGGAAATGGTGGCTTAACATACAATAAAATCATACCAATCGCATATCCTGATTTATGGAGCGATGGCACTGATCCAGAAGATGATTATGACAGTCGTTTTTTCACAGTAGAATCGGAAACAAATACAGCAGATGTTGGATTATTTCTACAAAACAACAATGCGTTAAAGGGATTAAATATTTGGCTAGACAACGACCAAGATATATCCTATATTGACAATATTAGAAATTCAAATGGCGCTGCGATTAAATTCAGATTGAAAACTGCAGGCTCTTCTGTTACCGCAATGACTATAAATGCACATGGATCTAATATTGGCGGAGGAACTCCTGCTTCAGGAGAAACCTTTTCTGTAGGGTCTAATCGTGATTTGATTGTTAATTCATCCGGGAAATTATCTAAGTATCAGAATACAACAATTTCTGACGGTGAATTATTGATCGGAAAAACAACAGGCAGTACATTTGAAAAAACAACACTTACTTCTGGCACTGGTATTTCCGTAAGTAATGGTTCAGGTGCAATTACGATAAACGCCAGCTCAAACTATACGTCTACCGCATTTAAAACTATTGCCAATACAACTATAGAAACAACTTTATTGGCATCAGGAACCGGATCATTAACCATTAACGCTAATACCTTGACAGTTGGGAAAACCTACATAATAAAGGCATATGGTTATGTGAGCACTGATGCATCTGCTCCCAACTGGACAGTGAAAGCTAAATTAGGATCAACAGAAATTGCATCTACTACAGGCGCAGCACCTGCTTCACTGAGTAACCGGCGCGTTGAAATAACAGTTATATTTACCTGCTACACAATCGGAACGTCAGGCACCATAGCAGCTCAGGGAAGTTTTGGTTATAATTCAAATGCAACGAATGGATTTACAAGGGAAATGGTGAATACATCTACCATAACATTAAATACTGAAACAAACCAAACAATTGATTTAACATTTACCTGGTCAGCTGCTGATACAGACAATACCATCACTATTACAAATGCAACGATTGAGGCAATGAAATAATTTTTTGAGCTTTGAAATAAAGGCGAACTGAATTTCAAACCGAGTACTCCACCACTGGCTATAACAGCACATTTGCAATAGGCGGGGATTCATGCTTTGCATACAGTTTTGTGGTTAAAGAAAGTTCAGTTCTCCGGATAAATATTTGTGCTGAAAATCCCGCCCATCGCAAATCTGCAAACCGTTACCAGCAAGCGTAGGACGACCGACCCGACCACCAACAGACGACCAAAAAACGGCAGGCAATTTCGCTGTAACTTGACACAAACCGACCTGACTTTACCGACACTCAAGCCGACCCAATTGGGTTTAAAAATTTTCCCACCGCACATTTAAAATAGTTTTCCCTCCCACATTTGGCTCTTTTGGTTTTGCCCCAACACACAAAGCCGACCCTTCGCAAAACCAAAAGAGCCAAATTTCCCAGCGCTTTCAAAAATATATTGGACAATAATATCCACTATTAATAAAAAGTACTTATATTTGCACCGATAAAAAGTAAATTATGTTTTCAAAGGCTTGTGAATATGGTATTAGAGCTTCAATTTTCATTGCAGAGCAATCTTTGCTTGACAGAAAAGTAAGTCTAAAGGAAGTGGCAGAAGCTATTGAATCGCCCTCAGCATACACCTCCAAAATTTTGCAGCGACTATCCAAAAGCAACATTATTAATTCTGACAAAGGACCAACAGGTGGTTTTTCAATGGCCAAAAGTGAATTGGAAAAAGTGAAATTAAGTTCGATTGTTTATGCAATTGATGGAGATTCTGTTTACAATGGCTGTGGTTTGGGTTTAAAACAATGCAATGCGGATAAACCTTGTCCGGTGCACGATCAATTTAAAGTTATCAGAGACGAACTAAAAAAGATGCTTGAAACTACTGCTGTAAAAACGTTAGCAATGAATTTCGAGAAAGGCTTAACATTTTTAAAACGATAAAAAAAATTTGAATAAATAGTGGACAACAATATCCAATATAATTAAGGAATGGAAACAAAAAATATATTCAGCGAATCGGGCATTATCATCACACTATTGCTGATAGCAATACCTGTAATTGTTGCTTCGATATTGGTAATCATAAAAGCCAAGAATGTTCTAAAGAATTTCTTGAAGAAAAAAGAACTCGAAAAATTCAATGAGTATTTAAAAAACTTAAGTCCAGAAGAAGTGAAAAAGATAGAGCAACGAAAAAAGGAGCTTGAATTTTCTCTTTCTAATAATGAATTAGCTGGCGATATGACACCCATTGACGCAAAAGGTTTGATTGACAATGTGAGCGAAGCGAGTTCGTTGCGATTTATTGAGCAAAAGAAAAAAAGTCAGGCTAGACCCTATATTGAACCTGATTTAACCAAACTTATTCTATGGTATTTGGGTTGTGCCACTTTTTGGTTGTTGTTTGGCACTACCGTTGGCGAATACGTTGGAATTAAATTTGTCGCTCCAGATGTTGACCATTACAGTTGGCTAAGCTTTGGCAGATTACGACCTGTACATACCAATGCAGTATTTTGGGGTTGGGCTTCATTGGCAATGTTGGGCTTGGCTTATTATGTCATTCCAAGAGTGAGCAATGTGCCAATTGCAAGTATTAAAACGGGTTATAGAACCCTCATTCTCGTAAACGCTTCGGTTATACTGGGTAGTTTGTTTTTAATGGCAGGTATCAACAATGGTGGTGGTGAATACAGAGAATACATTTGGCCTGTGATGGCGTTGTTTGGTATTGGTGTTATCATTTCACTACGAAATTTTTATAAAACCATAGCCAAAAGAACAACCAAAGAAATTTATGTTTCCAACTGGTACATCATTTCTGCAATGATGTTTCTATTGGTGATTGCCGTAATTGCGTATTGGCCAAGTTGGCAAAATGGCTTAGGTGAAACAATTATACAAGGTTACTATATGCACCAAGGTGTGGGTATGTGGTTTATGCTTTTCAATCTTGGA
>DAORKJ010000153.1:0-6586 GCA_035439505.1 Chitinophagales bacterium | reverse complement strand
AAGCTGCAACAGGCTGTTTTAAAAATTCAAATGCAATTGCGGTGAGTGTGCCGTGTAGAGAAGAAAATATTATTATCGCAAACACTTTTGCACTCTATCCAAACCCTGCAAATAATTTCATCACCATTGAAACCGATTTTTCAACTGAAAAAACAATTTATATTACAGATGCACTCGGCCAAATTGTAAAATTAATTACGACATCTGAAAATAATATCACCATCGATTTACAAGGCATCGCTTCCGGTATTTATTTTATTAAAATGGAGGATGGTATTAATACGGTGATTCAAAAATTTATCAAGCAATAAAACCTATGATATGAAAAATCTTTTTACTATTTTATTTTGTAATTTATTAGTAACTTTTGCTTTTTCTCAGGCTCCAGAAATTGAATGGGATAAAACAATTGGAGGAATCGGTTTCGACAGATTTAATAATATTGGCCAAACTTTTGATGGCGGATATATATTGACAGGATTTTCAAATTCACCAATTTCAGGTGATAAATCTGAATCTAGTTTTGATGACATCAATGATATATGGTTAATTAAATTAAATGCCTCTGGCGAAATTGAATGGGAAAATACAATTGGTGGAAGTTTAGAGGAAAAGAACGGGTTCATTGAGCAAACAAATGATAGTGGGTTTATTTTGGGCTGTTCATCAAATTCGGGTATTTCAGGTGATAAAACAACTGAATGTTTTGGTGAATTTGATTATTGGGTGCTTAAACTCAACAACATTGGAGCTATTCAATGGCAAATAACAATTGGTGGTTCAGGTAACGATGAATTACAAGATATTCATCAAACGGTTGATGGTGGTTTTATTCTTGGCGGATATACCAATTCGGATATTTCCGGAAATAAAACAGAAGAAGGATATGGTCTCAAAGATTTTTGGATTGTAAAACTTGATACAGTCGGAACTATTGAATGGCAAGAATCTTACAATGGCAATGGTGATGATAATTTAAGGAGTGTTTTTCAAACTTCTGATGGAGGATTTGTTATTGGAGGAGAATCTACTTCAGGAATATACGGAGATAAAACAGAAACAAATGTCGGTGGTACTTATGATTATTGGTTGCTCAAATTGAATAATCTCGGGGTAGTCGAATGGCAAAACACAATTGGTGGATCCAGTGGCGAAACATTAACTAAAGTAATTCAAACGTCAGATGGTAATTATTTTGTTGGTGGATATTCTTTGTCTCCAATTTCAGGCGAAAAAACCGAAGGACCAATTGGGCTCACTGATTTTTGGGTAATGAAACTAGATAATGTCGGAGAATTAATTTGGCAAAATACTATCGGCGGTTCTTTGGGGGATTATCTAATATCATTTACAGAAACTTCTGATCAAGGTTTTTTATTGGGAGGACAATCTAACTCCAATGCATCTGGTGACAAAACGGAAAACAACCTAAGCGCATTTGGTGGACCGCTTTATTCGGATTGTTGGATTGTGAAATTGGATCCCAATGGTAATATAATTTGGCAAAACACAATTGGAGGCATGCTCGCGGACGACATCTATAGTTTACAACGTACATTTGATAATGGATACATTTTAGGATGTTCTTCCAATTCTCCAATTGGAGTGGATAAATCAGAAGAATGTATTGGAGATATTGACTATTGGGTAGTAAAAATTCTACCGGATATTTGCGCTATTCCAACAGGTTTATTTACAGATAATATTACTCCAACTCAGGCAAAGGCACACTGGAATTCTGTTCCTTCAGCTGAAAAATATCAATTGTTTTATCGCGAAATTGGTGGTACAAACTGGACAAAATTAATTGCTGAAAGTAATTTCAAAAATATTTATGGTTTATCACCCGAAACTAATTATGAATATAAAGTCAGAACAAAATGTGATGGCGAAAATACCATGTTTTCACCTGTCGAATATTTTACAACATTACCTTTAAAATCAGGAGAAATAAATGATCAATTTATTATTTACCCAAATCCTTCAAGTGAAACAATAATTATTAAGGTTTCAAATTCCCTTTCTCCTTACTCTTCACTCCAAATTACTGATATCTCTGGAAAAATAATATCTGAACTAAATATCTCATCATCTGAAAATGTAATCGATATCTCAAATTATCCTTCCGGAATTTATTTTGTGAAAATGATAATTGATGACAAGCAATTAATCGAAAAATTTATCAAACAATAAAGCCCATAACATGAAAAATGTATTTAGCACTTTATTTTGTAATTTTTTATTAATTTTTACTTTTGCCCAAGCTCCCGCCATCGAATGGCAAAAAACACTCGGTTCTACCGCCGATGACTACGTGTCAACAGTTAATCAGACTGCCGATGGAGGGTATATTGTTTGCGGAACATCTTACGGTGGGTTTGGTGGAGATAAAACAGAAGGTAAAAAAGGGGAAAACGATTACTGGATTATCAAATTAACTGCAACAGGTACTGTAGAATGGCAAAATACTATTTATGGCAATCTGCAGGAAACGGCAAAAATTGCTATTCAAACAACAGATGGTGGTTATTTAGTTGCCGGTGAATCAATTAGTTCAGACCAATTCGATAAAACTGAATCATCAAATGGTTTCGATGATATTTGGATGTTAAAATTGGATGCTTTAGGAAATATTGTCTGGCAAAATACTATTGGTGGCGGTAATGGTGAAACCATGCGCGATGTAATTCAAACCGAAGATGGTGGATTTTTATTAATGACATTTAGTGTAAGTGATAGCAGTGGCGACAAATCAGAAAATACTTTTGTTACAGATGTATGGCTGGTTAAAACTGATGAGTTCGGAGAAATCATTTGGGAGAATACCATTGTTGGTGTTTCACGCGATTATGGTACTAAAATAGTGGAAGATGGAGCAGGGAATTATTTTTTAGGATGTTCTTCAATGAGTAATATCGGCTACGATAAAACGGCAACAAACAAGGGCTGGATGGATTATTGGGTCATAAAAATTAATTCAGTTGGTGAAATTTTATGGCAGGAAACTTATGGCGGACCGTTGGACGATTCGCTTGAAGATTTATTGCTTACCAGCGATGGCGGGTTTATTTGTGTAGGTACGTCAACAAGTGATGCAGGTGAAAATAAAACCGAAAATAATTTTGGCGAATCGGATTGGTGGATAATTAAAATTGACGCACAATTTAATATCGAATGGGATCGCTCTTATGGCGGCTCAAGTTTCGATAATTTAAAAAGTGTTTTGGAAACACCCGATGGTGATTTTTTATTGGCAGGAATTTCAGCGAGTGGAATTTCAGGAAATAGAACGGTGCCACTTTCAGGTGCTAATGATATGTGGTTAATTAAACTGGATGAAAATGGCAACGAAATTTGGCAGGATGGTATTGGTGGAAACGGAGTTGATCAGGCTTGGGACATTATTCATACTACTGATGGCGGATATTGTATTGCAGGTAATTCTGATTCAAATATTTCCGGCGATAAAACGGAAAACAGACGTGGCCAATATGATTATTGGATTGTTAAATTAATGGCTGACGAATGTATTCCTTCACCCGAAATTTGTAATGAAATAGACGATGATTGTAATGGAATTATTGATGATGGTCTTGCTGAAACAATTACCATTGCCGCCGCTGGTGATACCATATTTTGTCAGGGAGGTTCTGTTAATTTAACAGCAACTTATACCGGAATAACTGTACAGTGGAAAAAAAATGGCACTGCAATTCCGGGAGCAACTGCTTCAACCTACACTGCGAATAAATCAGGATTTTACACCTGCGAAACAACTGGTGATTGCGGCACAACTGAATCATCACAAATACATGTATTAGTCAATAAAAACCCCAACGCAAGCATTTCAGCCGGAGGTCCAACAACATTTTGCACAGGTGGCAGCGTTGTATTAACAGAAGCCGCTGTTGCAGGTTGTACTTACCAATGGTATAAAGGCGCCGCACCAATTGCCGGAGCAACATCTTTATCTTATACAGCAACTACTCCAGGTAATTATAAATGCCGTGTTACCAAAACAGCAACAGGATGTTATAAAAATTCAAATACAATTGCGGTGAGTGTGCCTTGTAAAGAAGGTTTACCAGCCGGCGAGGCAGGCTTGCCTGGCGACGAGCCAGGGGAGATGATTAATAATGAAATTTTAATTTATCCAAACCCTGCCAACAGCAATATTAATATTGAAACATCCAATAATAATTCTAAAGAAATTGTTATTTACGATGCTATTGGAAATGTAATTATTTCTCATTCCTCATCAGCATACATTACACAAATACCAATTGATATGTTATCATCCGGTATTTATTTTATTCAAGTGGTGGATGGGGAATATAGTAATATGAATAATTTCGTAAAACAATAAATACTAGCACTCACCTCAAAGGTATTTTTGAAATGAGTGCTAATAACAATCTATAATCATTCAAAACTCCTAACCGAAAGCGGAATATGTTTAAACAGATTTTTTTAAAGCGTTCTCATTTGTTGGTAATGGCAACATTAAGCGCTGTAGTTTTAAATGCACAAGTTACCCCGGATTTAATTATTGAAGGCAATCAGGATTACACACAATTTGGTTATTCAACTGCTGCAGCCGATTTTAATAATGATGGTTATAACGATCTGTTAATTGGTTCTCCGGCGCATGCATTCGGACAATCAGACGAAGGTGTCGTATTTATTCACAATGGTTCAGCCGCAGGTGTGAGCCCTACTTATAGTTCAAGGCAAAAAAATCAGGTGCAAGCTTATTTGGGAACTGATATTGACGCTGCCGGTGATGTAAATGGTGATGGTTATGCTGATGCAGTTTTTGGTGCGCCGTTTTTTGATAACGGTCAAACTAATGAAGGTGCCGTTTTCGTGTATTGGGGTTCTGTTTTTGGATTAACCACCGCTGAAATGACCACCATCGAAAACAATCAATCGGAATCTTATTTAGGTAACCAGGTGGCCGGTGCCGGTGATGTAAATAATGATGGGTATGATGATATCATTATTGCTGCTCCAAACTTTGATAATGGTCAAACCGATGAAGGTGTTGTGTATCTGCATTTAGGCTCGGCAAGTGGTATAAGTAGCACACCCACTTTAATGTTGGAGGGCAATCAGGCATCTTGTTATTTTGGTAGTAGTATAGCTGCAGCCGGCGATTTAAATAATGATGGGTATGATGATATTTTAGTTACTGCAACAGCTTACGATAATGGTCAAGTAGATGAGGGTGTGGTATTTATTTATTATGGAAATGCAAGCGGTGTTAATACCACACCTGCATATTTGTTAGAAGCTAATCAGGCAGGGGCATATTTTGGAAGAGGCTTATCCGGTAACGCGGATGTCAATAACGATGGATTTATAGATATTGCAATTGGTGCCGATTTTTATTCCGGCGGACAAACATGGGAGGGAAGAGTGTTTATTTTTCATGGCACCGGTGCTGGTATTAATACCACCCCTGCAACTATTGTTGAAGCGAATCAAAATTTCGCACACTTCGGTGGAAGTTTAGATATAAACGGTGATGTAAATAATGATGGTTACAGCGATTTAATTGTTGGAGCAAAAAATTATGTAAATGGTGAAGCCAATGAAGGTGCTGTATTTTTATATTATGGCACCGCTGCGGGTATCAATGCAACAGGTGAACTGCTGATGGAAGGCAATCAAATAAATGCGTATTTAGGTGTAGATGCCAATTTTATTGAAGATGTAAATGGAGATGGTTCTGATGAAATGTTAACAGGCGTTTGGATGTACGATAATGGTAATTTTGATGAAGGTGCAGTATTTATTGTGTATGGCGAATTATGCGCAGCTGTTACTTTTTATGCTGATGCAGATGGAGATACTTATGGTGATGCAACATCAACAACTGCTTCCTGTTTTTTACCCGAAGGATATGTGACCAACGATGATGATTGTAACGACGCTAATCCTTTAATTCATCCTGCAGCCTCCGAAATTTGTAATGGATTTGACGATAATTGTAATGTAAACATTGATGAAGATTTAGCACCCGAAATTACCATTACTGCGGGCGGACCAACCACATTTTGTAGTGGCTCAGGTGTGGTGCTCAGCGCTGTTTCTACCGAAACAAATTATCAATGGAATAAAAATGGTGTTCCAATTCCCGGGGCAATTTCAGCTAATTATACAGCAACATCAAAAGGCACTTATGTTTGTAGCACAGTTGGATGTGGGACAACTATATCCAATGAAATTTTTGTGAATGTGGTGAAAAATCCCAACGCAAGCATTTACGCAACCGGACCAACCACCTTTTGTGCAGGCGGCAGTGTGCTACTTACCGTTGTAGCCGTTCCGGGATGTAACTACCAATGGTATAAAGGCGCTTCAGCAATAGCCGGAGCAACATCTTTATCTTATACAGCAACAACTCCCGGTAATTATAAATGTCGTGTTACTAAAACTGCGACTGGTTGTTTTAAAAATTCGAATGCAATTGCAGTAAGTGTGCCTTGTAAAGAAGGTGAAGTAGTTTCAAATAACACCACCTTAAATATCCAACCCAACCCCAACAACGGTACCTTCACCATCTCCGCTCACTCACTTTCAT
>DAORKJ010000152.1:0-6730 GCA_035439505.1 Chitinophagales bacterium | reverse complement strand
TTATTGTTTCACAAAATAAGCATGTTGCATGCCTTCCGGAGTTTGTGCTATAATGATGTAAGTGCCGTTTGCAAGCCCTGAAATATCGATAACCATACTGTTTGCTGGCAAATTGCGTTGTAATACTATATTACCTTGTAAGTCTGTAACCGAAATATTATCCGCAACAATTTCTTCATCAATATTTATAGTGATAACTTCTGTTGCAGGATTTGGAAAAACCAACAACGTTTCTGTCAACGGTATATCCCCAATTTTACAATCAAGTGTGGTAATTGTTTGAACGGAAGTAAAAGCAGAAACAATCCCATCGCAAATACTGGCAATTTGATATTCATAATTGGTATTACAATCCAAGCCTTTTATAATACGTGCGGTTTTGGGAGCAGAGGCGGTTTTTGTTTCCCAGGATATTGCTCCAACAGGGCGGTATTGAATTTTATATTCTGTAGCTCCGTCAGCAGCGTCCCAGCTTACTTTAATAGCAGTTGCCGCAGCTTCTGCATCAGGATTTTCAGGGGTGTCGCAACCCACCACTCCGGCAGCTATTGGTGCATTAGGTGTATTTTGTATGGCAAAATCATGCACAACAATAGTGAGTGCATCATATAAGGGCAAGGGGCAGACAGGAGATTGCGGTATACTAAGTCGCACCCATCCGTAATAGTTTTCACCGGCATCTTCAATCTTAAATGCCAAAATACCATTGCTGACATCCACAAATTCTCCGTAAGGAAAATATACCAGCATATCTTCACAACTATAATAATCGAAAAATAATAGTCTCCCCAATAAATCCCCAAAAAATGGTGCAGGTGTTTCCCAGTTGGCGGCGCTGTCAATTATTTCACCTTCAGCAAAATTTTTTAATCCCTGAGCACCAGGTAATAATCCGTTAGTAGCCATTTGCACATACGGATTTTGATTGCCTGCATAGGCTGAAGTATATTGAGCACCAAAAAATCCACTGTGAAATAAATCGAACCAGATGTCAAATTCTCCATCCGCATTTACATCTAAAAATATACGTTCATCTTCAGTCACCAAATCAGGATCTATGTTTTGGTAAACAATTTGTCCTTGAGCGGCATTGGCACAGGCAATAAATGCAGCAGCTGCGGTAGAATAGGCGGTGAGTTTGTGCATATGGTTAATTTTTACTGTTAAGATAATAAAGTCAGCCTACATGTGCAAAAAACAACGTGGAAAACTTGTGGTTTAGGCTCTGTTACTAATGTTTACTTTTGGGGTTTACGTTAATTGCAATGGCAAAGAAGAAGACAGACAACAACGACGAGGAAATAGAAAAATCGGAGAATATTACTCCTGCGCAGGTTAAAACGAGTGTAACGCATGTTTCAGGCATGTATAAGGATTGGTTTCTCGACTACGCGAGTTATGTCATCCTGGAACGCGCTGTGCCCGATATCCGCGATGGGGTAAAACCCGTTCAGCGACGTATTCTGCATGCCATGCGCGAAATGGACGATGGTCGTTTCCACAAGGTAGCTAACGTAATTGGTCAAACCATGCAATATCACCCGCATGGTGATGCTGCAATTGGTGATGCCCTTGTGAATATGGGCCAAAAAGATTTACTCATCGAAACACAGGGTAACTGGGGTGATGTAAGAACCGGTGATGATGCAGCGGCACCACGTTATATAGAAGCACGTTTGTCGAAGTTTGCATTGGAAGTAGTTTTTAATAAAGAAACTACCGAATGGCAATTAAGTTACGATGGCAGAAAAGCAGAACCTGTTTTTTTACCTGTTAAATTTCCATTGGTGCTTGCCATGGGTGTTGAGGGTATTGCTGTTGGTTTATCTACTAAAATTCTTACCCATAATTTTTGTGAACTGATATTAGCGAGTATAGAAGTACTCAAAGGCAATCCAACAAAAATATTACCCGATTTTGCCAACGGCGGTTTTATTGATGTTACCGATTATAATAGTGGAGAAAGAGGAAGCAAAATTCGTTGCCGAGCAAAAATGGAAGTTGCGGATAAAAAAACAATTTTAATTAAAGAAATACCATATGGTACCACCACTTCGTCGTTAATTGATTCTATAATCAAAGCCAACGACAAAGGGAAAATAAAAATTAAAAAAGTAACGGATAATACTGCGGCCAATGTTGAAATTGCTATCGAATTAGCAGCAGGAGTTTCGCCTGATGTTACTGTGGATGCCTTGTATGCATTTACCGATTGCGAAATTTCGATTTCTCCATCAACATGTGTTATTGAAGATGATACACCTTTGTTTTTAACGGTAGATGAAATTCTTCGTCGCTCAACAAAAAATACGAAGAACCTCCTTAAACTGGAATTGGAATTGCGACTTGCCGAATTAAACGAAAAATGGCATTTCAGTTCTTTGGAAAAAATATTTATTGAAAATAGAATTTACCGCGACATAGAAGAATGTGAAACCTGGGAAGCGGTAATTAAAACCATCGACAAAGGATTAAATCCGTTTAAAAAATTATTGGTGCGTGAAGTTACGGAAGAAGATATTGTCCGACTTACTGAAATTAAAATCAAACGCATTTCGAAATTCGATGCTTTTAAAGCGGATGAATATATTCGGGCATTAGAAAATGAGATGAAAGAAGTGAAACATAATCTTCGTCACCTCACCGATTATGCGATTAAATATTTTGAAGATTTATTAAAAAAATACGGCAAAGGTCGCGAACGTAAATCGGAAATCCGCAAATTCGATACCATTGAAGCTAAAGCAGTTGTGGCCAACAATGCTAAGCTGTATGTCAACAGGGAAGAGGGTTTTGTCGGTTTCGGTTTAAAGAAAGATGAGTTTATTTGTGATTGTTCCGATATTGATGATATTATCGCTTTTACTGATGATGGTAAAATGAAAGTAGTGCGAATTGCGGATAAAGTATTTATCGGTAAAAAAATATTATACGCTGCTGTCTGGAAAAAAGAAGATGAACGTATGACTTATCATATGTTGTATTCTGATAGCAAAACAGGAAAAGCTTTTGCCAAACGATTTAATGTGACAGCCATTACTCGTGATAAAGAATACGACCTTACGCAAGGCAATCCGAAAAGTAAAGTTTGGTATTTTTCTGCCAATCCGAATAGCGAAAGTGAAGTTATCAATATTCAGCTGCACCCAAATGCTAAGGCCAAAATAAAAATATTCGATTTCGATTTTGGTGAACTCGCTGTAAAAGGACGTTCCAGTATGGGGAATACGGTTACCAAATATCCACTGCGAAAAGCTGTCCAAAAAGAACGCGGAACTTCAACATTAGGTGGTAGAAAAATCTGGTTAGATGAAACGGTGGGCAGATTAAATATAGATGCCAGAGGAAGATATCTTGGTGAATTTGATACCGGAGATAATATCATAGTTGTTTACAAAGATGGTAATTATGAGCTGACGAATTTCGAACTGAGCAATCGTTTTGAAATGCGAGATGTGATGATGGTGGAGAAATTTAATGAGAACGATGTGATTTCTGCAGCGTATTGGGATAATGCTCAAAAAAATATGTATGTAAAACGTTTTTACATAGAAGCGATTGTTCCGGATAAAAAATATTTATTCATTTCTGAATCACCCGGTTCTAAATTATATTATGCAACCAATCATCCTTTCCCGGTTTTAGAATTAGTATTGGTAAAAGGAAGAAAAGGAGAGGAGGTTACCGAATTAATTGAGGTAGCGGACTTCATCGACATTAAAGGTTGGAAAAGTCAGGGCAACCGGTTAAGTCAGTACGAAATCAAAAAAGTAACCGGAAAAAAAGGGGAAACAACGGACGATGAAACTACCTCTCAACCCGAAACCAAAAAATCGAATGTAAAAGTTGGCACTCAAATGGAGTGGGATTTAGAGGATAAAAAGGGGAAGGATAAAGGGGAGCAGACGAAGCTTTTTTAATGCGCGTAGCGTCCGCCGGGGCGGATTAATGTGCTGATGTGCTAATTCGTTGATGTGCTAATTCGCGTTGCGTCCGCTGAGGTGGAAACAGCCCTTTGATGTACCAATGTACCGATGTGCTAATGTACCAATGCAACCCATCCGCCGCGGTGGATTAATGTGCTGATGTGCTAATTCGTTGATGTGCTAATTGAACAGCCCTTTGATGTACCAATGTACCGATGTGCTAATGTACCAATGCAACGCATCCGCCGCGGTGGATTAATGTGCTGATGTGCTAATTCGTTGATGTGCTGATTCGCGAAGCGTCCGCTGAGGCGGAAACAGCCCTTTGATGTACCAATGTACCGATGTGCTAATGTACCAATGCAACGCATCCGCCGGGGCGGATTAATGTGCTGATGTGATAATGTGCTGATATGCTAATTCGCGAAGCGTCCGCTGAGGCGGAAACAGCCCTTTGATGTACCAATGTGCCGGTGTACCAATGTACCAATGAAACAGCCGAATTTGAGATGGAATTAAATTTTGAGATATTGTTGATGGTTGCTCTGCAAAATTTCTGATTCTGCAGCATCGTTTCAGGACTCTCTCTGGCGCATACTATTAAAAAACATCCTGCCATCATAGCTCTGTGCCCGTCATTATGCTGTAACTAAACAATCAGATAACAAAAGTCATATTCTATCTTGTTTAATTTGCTTAAGTTTGATTAAAAATACACAACCATGAACTCCAAACATCTACTCACAATTTTGATGCTTTTTACAGCAACTATTTTAGCTGCTCAACAAATTCCCGATCAGGAAGACGTAGGTGATTTGATTAATGTACCATGCCCTTACGACCCTGTACATTTTGTGGACCTGGCAACAGGTTGGATAGCCTATCAAACAACGGATAATACGTCTTTTGGCCCGGTAGACACTACATTGTGTATTTCAACCAAGGCAGATCCTGATTACTTCGGGATATCGTTTGATATTGATGAAATGGACACTTCCAAACCGGTATTTTTAAAAGCTGTTTTTAATGATACCAATAAAATAAAGTTGGACTCCAATTTTGTGTATCATTTATCCCTGAATGGTATAAATTTTAGTGATTTTGAAGATGGAGCCGATACAGTGGAGTATTACAAAAGTGCAATAATTCTTGGTCTCGAACATCCGGATAGTACTGACACAGTCTACGTGATAGATCAACAATACATTGACCTAAACAGTAGCAATTATATGTCCGAAATTTGTTTTGCAAGTTCAAAATTTGAAGTGCAATATATCAGTTCCTTTATTTATAAATTTAATTTGGCAATGGATGTTGATGATATAATCTATTTCTATCCACCATATGTGCAACCGGTTTATGAAACGAATATAATTGAAGATTTTATTGGTGGAGGAAGTTTTGGTGCGGATGATCATTATAAAATCTATATAGAAGGATACTTTGGAGGCCCCCGATATTATCTAGGTGTTTACAATAAACCGAACTATCCATCTGCAGAAACAATTGACACTTTACTGGCAATGCCGGAACCTAATCAACCAGAAAGTACAGTTATTGATATTGAATTTACCGGGTGGAGCACGTTTATACAACAAAATTACACATTAATTGCAGGCGGAATGCCCTTAGAAGATACTATACCCCATTCAGTAAATGTTATTTTGAATGATGGTATGTTTTGCGAAGCCTACGATATTATTTATGGTAATCGTGTGGCATTTATTTACAGAGGTGGTATGATTGATTTGCCTACACCGGGATCTTGTTTTAATTTTTACCCGGGCTCTACTTTTATTGTTGATGATAATGCAAAACTGGAATATGGTTTATCGGGTTCAGGTATGTTATGGTTGCATTCCGGGAGTACGATTGAATTAAGAAAAAATGCAAAATTAATTATCGGAAATACAGTTAAAATATCTGATGCAAGCGACAAGTTTAATAATGTATATATCACCCTCGACCAAGGTGATTCATTAATTTTTCAAAATGGCAGTCATATTAAATTGGATACAGCTACAGAAAATATGTTTATTTGCCTATATATGAAGGGTGGGTATGCGGATATCAGCGGATTACCATTGTCAGAACAAAAGTATATCCGTTTTATCTATCCCAATCCCAAACCTGAACCAATTAATCTGTTAACCTTATATCCAAATCCTTTTGAAGAATATGTTGTTGTTGAATTCGCTATGGAAATTAGTGAACAAGTGACAATCAAGATTTACAATTTAAAAGGAGAGCAGGTTTACTCACAACAGGAATCAACTTTAGCAGGTATTAATAGTTTTGCAATTCCATTACAATCACTGCATTCTGGAAATTACCTCATAGAAATATCCAACGGTAATCGTAAAGTGGTTCAAAATCTGGTGAAACTATAATACCGTAGTCGCCTGCTAACAAAATCTCTGATTCTGTAGCACACTTCCAGGACTCTTTCCGGCGCATACTATAAAAACTCCATGCTCTCAGTGGGCTGTTCATCCAAATTACATTCCAACCACTAAAGCCCAATTATAACCCTGCTCCAAAAATCAATTTGAACAATTCGTATCCCACCATGTTTTATATCAAATCTAAATTATGCAAATAGTATTCGCCACCTTCCTGAGTTTAATACTCATGACATCCACCCCTAAAGATTACGCCTCGTTTACCCTTCGCAACAATAGCGCAAAATCAATTCCACTCAATATTCCATCTGTAATGAACCCCAACCTTTCCCCATTTTCTAATAGTGGTGTTTCATTAAAAATCGGACAGGAAATATTCTTTTATGAAAATAAAAAGAAGTA
>DAORKJ010000151.1:0-6838 GCA_035439505.1 Chitinophagales bacterium | reverse complement strand
GTTGGACTGTTTAAAAAAATTAAAAGGGAAATGTTTAGAGTGAGTTATAATACGCCACCTATTAATTTGAATCATGTAAAACGAATGACCACCAACGTGGGAATTATTCAATTTTCGAAAATATACGAACCGGATTTAAGTTCAGGGTATACCTTGGACGATAATGCCCGTATGATGATTGCTGCATGTAAACACTATGCACTTTTTAAAGATGAAGATGACCTTAGATTAATTGATATTTATTTAAAATTTATTAGATTTTGTCTTTTTAACGACAGCTACTTTCTAAATTATGTCGATATTAATTTAAAATTTACTGAGCAGAATTATACTAATAATCTGGCAGATGCAAATGGCAGAGCGCTCTGGGCATTAGGGTTTTTACTTTCTAAGGCCGATATTTTACCGGAAAAGTTTATTCAAAGTGCACAGGAGATATGGAGCAACGCGTTGTTGTGTATTGATAAAATTTATTCTACACGCGCAATGGCTTTTATTGTGAAAGGATTATATTTCAGAAATTCAACTTTTCCTTCTGACGCAAATACCCAACTGATAACAATTTTTGCCGACAGGTTTGTACAAATGTATTTGCATGAAAGCGACAAAGAGTGGAAATGGTTCGAAAGTTATTTAACCTATGCCAATAGTCTTTTGCCTGAAGCGCTTTTATGTGCATACCTTGTTACAGGCAACGAAAAGTATAAATCAATTGCCAAAGAATCTTTCGATTTTTTATTAACTAAAATATTTAAGGGAGATGTTATTAATGTGGTATCCAATAAAACGTGGATGCACAAAACAAACGACTCGAAAAAACCTGCTCCGGGAGGTGAACAACCAATTGACGTAGCATATACCATTATGGCACTGGATTTATTTTATATTGTTTTTGAAGATATACAATATTTGAACAAAATGACGATTGCATTTAATTGGTTCCTTGGTCGTAATCATCTGAATAAGATAGTTTATAACCCTTGCACAGGTGGTTGTTATGATGGTGTGGAAGAAAATAATATCAATTTGAACCAAGGCGCTGAATCAAGTATCAGTTACTTACTTGCCAGGTTAACCCTCGAAGAAAACGGACACCTTGTTAGTCAGCAAACTGAAAAGGAAAATATATATGCCAATGTTTTTGAACTGGATTGACAATTTTTTGACTGTATTGAATTGTTCATAATAGGCCAATAACCCTGATGAATAAAACCAATTTGTCAATTAAGAATTGTTTTGTTTTCTGTCGATAAATTTTATTATACTCAAAATAGAGCTTGAAAAAATGGTGCTGTGCTACTGCTTGTTATCCTCCCTACTTAAAAGTGAATGCAGGTGTTCACTTTTGCTTAAAAATTACCTATGCACACCATGAACGGTTACAATAACAGCCACACTATAATAAACGTGGCTGTTGTAACTGTTTTTTTATATGTGTGAATTGTATAATAACCAACTGATAAAGTATAACATATAAAGCCACATTGTATAGTAATTTTATATCGTAACAATGGAGTTACAAATTAACTTAAATAAGATGACAGATCTAACAAATAAAACAGTTCCTTCAACAGGTAGCTGGGAAGAACAAAAATTGAAACTAAAATCTAAATTCAGTACACTTACTGATGAAGATTTAGTTTATGAAGTAGGCAATAAAGATGCTATGTTCGACAGGCTTGAAAAAAAATTGGGCAAGTCACATGAAGAATTTATGCAAATTATTACCGTACTATAACTTTGTTGTGATGTTGACAACGTAGGATTAAATGCCGACGTTGCTTTTAATTTTTTCAAAATAAAATAATCGAATATGGGAAATTTATTATACATCGTAGCTATTGTGCTATTGATAGCTTGGGCACTTGGATTTTTTGTGTATAGTTTGGGTGCAGTAATTCATATTTTACTCATACTGGCAATTATTTCAATTTTGGTGCGTATTATTCAAACAGGTAAAATTATTAAATAAGTAGTATGAAATCGTATAAAATTGTATTAGGTGTTGCTGCAGGGTTGGCAACAGGATTATTATTAGGAGTGTTATTTGCTCCGCATAAAGGCACTCGAACAAGAAGAAGAATTGTGCGTGCCGGCAGCCAGATGGGTGATGATTTAAAGGAAAAGGTAGATGCTGCTATGGATAAGGTTCACGAAAAATATGACGATGCTATTAAACAAGCAGAAGTTAAACTGAAAAATATAGTTGCAGGTTAATCTGCAATTGATAGATAAATTGGCTGACTAGATGAAATCCGCACGGCGCAAGTTGTGCGGATTTTTACATTCGTAGCATTGCATATTGTTTTTGCCCTTCTTTTGTTAGGTAAGGTTGTATCAATGCAAAAAATAAGTGTAAATAATAATCTACTCTTTTATCCTTTTTGCCATTGTAAATCAGTTCACCACTGGAAATCCAAAAGTCGCCAAATATGGTAAGTGATTGTATGAGCTGACCATATTGTTCATTGCTGAATTTGGATGAAAGTATATTGTTTGACTTCAACAACATCAGCAACATAAAAAACTCAGCTGCCCTTTTTTTCTGCAAAGCCAGATAATGTTTGCGCAACTTGGGAATCGACCTGCCAATAGCTACAAAATCGATAAACAAAAACCGGTATTCATAAAACTTGGTAAACATGACCTTATTACTGTCGTACACCATTTGTAAGTGTATGCCTGAAAATTGCATACTGCCGATTATGGTATCCATTTCTTTTACCAGTTGCTCATACAAGGCATAAATGATAAGTTCCATGTTCGCATAATGATACCCCAAGTTACCATGTGAAATACCCATTTCAGCAGCAACATCACGGATAGTTACCGATTTAACACCCTGCTCATTTAGTAGCTGAAGAGCTGTATTTAATATCTTTTCTTTGGTGCGCATCGTACAAATGTAAACAAATTAGGGCAAATGTACTAAAAAATAGCACAAACGTCCTAATTTTACCCTATGAAAGTAATTATCATTGGCGGTGGTATTGGTGGATTGTCACTGGCTATCGCGCTTCAGCGCAAAAACATTCCTTTTGAAATATATGAAGCAACACCTGTTTTGCAGGAAGCAGGAGCCGGCATTTGGTTGGGTGGAAATGCCATGAATGCATTGGATGCCTTAGGCGTTGGCGATATCATAAAGCAAAAAAGTAACCGCCTAGGTAAGGTTTTTATTAAAACTCAGTCAGGCAAAGTATTGCAGACTGTAGATTGTGATATACTTGAAAAAAAATATGGCAATGCTACTTATAGTATTCATCGGGCAACCTTGCAACTTACGTTGGCTGCATGTATCAACCAAGCAATTAATACCGGACATCGCTTATCAAGTATTCGGCAATTGGACGATAAGGTGGAAGCTGTTTTTGAAAATGGAAATGTGGCTGTTGGTGATATAATTGTTGGGGCAGATGGCATTCGGTCTGTAGTGCGAGAACAATATGTGACTAAAGCGAATTATCGGTATTCGGGACAAACTTGCTGGCGGGCGATTATTGATACACAATTGCCACCGGATGAATTTTCAGTTGGCGCAGAGGTATGGGGCAATAAAGGTGGATTGCGCGCTTCCTACACGCAGTTAGGAGGAAATCAGGTGTATTTTTGGACTACTATGAAAATGGCTGCCGGTTTTAAAATAAAAAATGAAGATGCACTTGCACTAATTCAAAAAGAACTATCCCCTTTTGCCGGATACATGCAACAAATCATCCGAATGATTCAACCTGAACGTTTAATACACTCCGATTTATTTGATATGCAACCAATCAAAAAATGGTATCACAACCGAATTGTTTTATTAGGTGATGCTGCTCATGCTACTACACCTAATTTAGGACAAGGTGCTAGTCAGGCAATTGAAGACGCATGGGTATTAGCAGATAGTTTATCTAAATATGATTATATAAATGCATTTGCCAATTATCAACAAAAACGTATAACCCGGGCCACAAAAGTGGTAAATACTTCATACCAGTTAGCCCAACTCACCAACCTCGGAGGCCCTATCTTCAGTACAATAAAATCTGCAATCCTAACGTTAACTCCCGACACACTCGCCCGTAAACAATTCGATTTTTTGTATAATGTTAAATTTGAGGATTGAATTTTAGATTTAATTACCCAATTAATAATACATGCGGAAATACCTTTTGTTCTATCTTTTTTGTTTAGCAGGACTTATATCCAATGCACAGTCCAATTCCTGGTGGTCGTTTGAATTGGCGGGTAGCGGAGGTTTGGGCTCATTTAATTATGAAAAAACATTTTTCGATAAACCTAAAACCGACCTCAACTGGCGGGTGGGATTCAGCGTTGCACCAATTGACAAAAACAATGGAGTTGTACTTATTTTTCCTGTAATGTTGCACAGTATTTTTGGTGAAGGCAATTTTAAACCGGATATTGGTGTAGGTCAAACATTTTCCATTACCACAAAAGGTAGCCCATTTTTTATGATGCCGGCTGAGGCTGGATGTCGCTACCAACCTGAGGATAAAAATTATTATATCCGATTGTCCTATACACCCATTATTTCCTATTTATTCGATTTTCAAATTCAACACTGGTGTGGATTTACTTACGCATATTCATTTCAAAAACAATGAAAAAAATATTCTTTTTTTCCGCAACGCTTCTTTTTGCTGCCTGCAACAAAGAAAAATATTTTGATGGTCCAAATCAATTTAGCGATGATTTTGAATCGTATCAACAATTTGATGAAATGTTTGGAGATGATGAAACTTTATGGTCGTTTTACCAATCTACATTTACCGAAAACAATATCGAAGTTGATACTACCTTCGCTCATACCGGAACACATTCCATCAAATCCACCGCAAAGGCATCCAATGATGAGTTAGGTGCGTCTAAATCCAGTTATTCAAAACAGAATTTAGCTTTTTGGGAAGGTGAAATAATGGTTGTATCTGCATGGTATTATTTAGTGGGTGAGGCCGAAGCGCAATGGATATTTTTTATGGACTTGGAAGAACAAGCCGCCATCGGTGCAGGACCGGGCATGCGTTTGGCTATGGTAGATAATGCGATACGGGTAGAACATAAATTTCTTAATCCTGATATTATTCAGCCTGCAGGGCAGGAAGTACTGTTTCCACGAAATCAATGGGTGCAATTAACATTCGAAACTAAATTATCGCAGAAAAAAGATGGGTATGTAAAAATATATCAAGATAATCAGCTAATTATCGAACAATATGACTGGAAAACATTACCTACCGATTTATTGTATTTTCAGCAAGGCACTAAAGGCATGTATTCATCTATCGAATTTGGTATAACTGCCAATACTTTCGACAATGATATGGTATTGTATGTTGATGATGTTGAAGCCTATGTAAAATAAATCAATGAATGGTATTGTTTTTTAATACCATCAAACGATATTGTTTTGGCGTAACACCTTCTAAACGTTTAAATTGCCTGTCGAAATAATTTAACGATGAAAATCCCGTTTCATAACAAATGCGGGTAACTGTTAATGTTGGGTCTGCTAAAAGGGTTTTGGCTTTTTTAATTTTTTCGCGTAAAATATATTCCAGAGGACTTAACCCAAATTCATTTTTAAATGCGCGATAAAAAGTAGGCACACTCATGCACGCTTTATTACTTAATTCACTGACATTAATCTGCTGATTAATATTTACACGGATGTATTGCATCACAAATGCCAACGGATTGTTGCCGACATTATAATTGGCTCTGTCGCTACTGTGAAGGTTCTGACTTTGAATTAATCGCACTACGAGTTCTTTTAAAGCGATATCAGCCAAAATATCCTTTTCTCTGTCACTACCCGAACAAACATCAATTAACTTATTGATATTATTGGCTAGTTCATAATTGTTTTGAAAATGATATTCGTTATGTTTCAACTGCCAATAATCTTTTGTTTCGTTTTTTGGATAATCTTCATTGAGTCTGTTTACAATGGTTTGTATTTTCTGGCTCTCCAATGCTAAGGCTATACATTGTGTAGGATTGTTTTTTGTTGCTTCAGGGAAATCAATTTTCATGGTAACATTGGCAGGTACTAAAACTGTTTCACCCGGTAAATAATCAAAACCGGGATTGTCATATAAATGCATGACCTTTTTTCCGCGCAACATACTCGTAACAACAAAATCACCAAAAGTTAATGGCACCAAACTCGATTCCTGAAAGGTTTCGAAAATATTTAATTCGCAAAAATTCAGCGAAAAAATCTTTCTGTTTTCCACCAACGTTTTGAGCGATTTTTCGCTGCTGGGTGTTATGGCTTTGAGTTTATACTGTTGCGGCATGTTTTTAACTGTATAGACAAATATATACGCTTTTTCCAAACTTCCAAATGACTTTTTACCACTTTGATAAAAATGTCCTATACTTTGATAGGATGGTTACAAAAGTACTAGCACGATTGTATCAAAATTGTCCTATAATTTAAAACTCATAACAATTATGGCACAAAATCGTCCTACATTTAAGCCTCGCTATGACAACTTCATTGGCGGGCAATTTGTTGCTCCGGTAAGCGGAACTTATTTTGATAATGTTAGTCCAATTGATGGAAAAGTATTCACCCAGGCTGCGCGCTCAGGTAAAGAAGACATCGAACTGGCGCTTGATGCAGCTCATGCCGCATTTCCTTCGTGGAGTAAATCTTCTCCAACATCGCGTTCTATTTTGTTGAATAAAATCGCTGATGTTATGGAACAAAATCTTGCTTACCTGGCAACTATCGAAACTATTGATAATGGTAAACCATACCGTGAATCATCATTGGTAGATTTGCCTTTGTGTATCGATCACTATCGTTATTTCGCAGGTGTAA
>DAORKJ010000150.1:4840-6847 GCA_035439505.1 Chitinophagales bacterium | reverse complement strand
AATCTGCCAATCCTTGCAAGCTGGTATTCATGCCAATATCATCCCCAAGTTTTATTACTTCTTCTTTTTTGTAACCGATTTTTGGTCTGGCTTTTTGATATAAATCATTGCCATACGGAATAATACAATTGAGTCCGTCGTTACCACCTGAAAATTGAATTACCACCAACACTTTTGGACGTGCGGCATCGCCAATTAAATTTCCGGATGCTTTTAAAAATTGCGGTAAAAACATACTTGCAGATGCAAGGCTTGAATAGCGGATAAAATCTCTTCTTGAAGTTTTCATACTCAGATTAATTGAAATTCAGGTAATGACATTACTATTCCCACAGTGCTGATGATACGTTTATCATCAGTTGAATGGTCCACATATTTTTCGATAAGTGACTTATCAATGCCTTCTTTAGGTGATTGAATAAATGCTTCAATTACAGCATCAACAAGTGATTCTTTTGGCACCATTTTAAATGCCGTAACAATTGATGCCCAATCAGAATATATTTCCGACCGTTTCCTGGCCTTCAATGCTGTTTCATCTTCCGGTGCATCTTCAAATTCCGGTTTTGGTCGTATATCAAATCCTCCACCCTGAACAATACGTGTCGGGATATTCATACGGAGTGTGAGTGTAGAACTATCCACCCAATTTTTTCCGCCAGGCCAACCGGCCACATTCGGAGGAAAAAATAATACTTGTCCCAACACTTTCTGCACTACGAGTTGTGCTTTATCATCTTTAAATCCGATATTGAGTAATCTTTTATATCGCGTCAACAATTCCACCGGAGAAGCGATTTGTGTGCCGACATTTTTTTCATCGTAAAACCAGTCCGCGGTAAATATTGTTTTCATCAATTTCCCGATATCATATCCCGATTCAAAAAACTGGTCGGTTAGTTCGGTTACAATTGTTTCATCTACATCATCATTTACAAATTCCTTATAAATTTTATAGGTGACATACCTGGCAGTTTGTTTTTTACTTAATAATATATTGATGATATCCTGACCATTAAAATTGCCTTTCATCCCCATAAATTCTTTTTCACCATCATCGTGTTCTTTTGCCACGAATTCAAATTTTCCTCTTTTATTTACGGTCCACCCGGTGAATGCTCTAGCGGCTTCTTTGATGTCTTTTTCTGTATATAAATTTCCTTCTCCCAATGTAAATAATTCCATTACTTCACGGGCAAAATTTTCGTTGGGAGCGTCTTTTTTATTTTGCTGATTATTTAAATAAATAATCATGGCAGGGTCGGTAGAAATGGCGTGTAATAATTTATCGAATTTCCCCAATGCATTTTTGCGCAGGGTATTATTTTGCACTTGCATTAAATAGGCGAGTTGTGTTGAGGTGGCAAAATGATTATGCCAAAACAAGGTCATTTTTTCGCGCAATACTGAATTGGTGGTATGTAACATTTTCAGCCATTCTATATTGAGCTCCTGCATTTGGTCGCGGGATTTTAAAATGAGCAGGAGTACTTTAAAATTGCCGACTTCTTTGCTGTCCGCAGGATTCTCGAGGTAAGTTATTTGTTTGTATTGTTTGGCGTCATCAAATAATTCATCGACTAATTTGTGAATGGATTGCTGTTGTTTCTTTTTGATGACTGCCGGGGTTTCCCCAAAGCCGGCCCTAAGGTAGAGGTGCTGAACTTGCTGCTGCTTACTTACCATGGTTGTGATTTTGATGTGGTAAAACAATTGTTGTGCCAGTAATGAATTAAGTATATGACACTGTTGGGTTTATAGGGTTTAATGTAAAACGATTAGAGGTGTTATTTTGTTACAGATACCGTAATAAAATCTTCCCTGCATCTCCGCTCCGCGCCTCCGCGTGCAACAAATCCATAACATTTACGAAATGTTTCTCGCAAAGGCGCCAAGGTGAGGGTATTAGCACTATATGCTTTGTTTGAATATAAAACCAATTCAAGCGCGCAAAGGTGTATTTGGATTATCACCTAAAAAAAATATCATATAGTTTACGAATTGTTT
>DAORKJ010000150.1:0-4740 GCA_035439505.1 Chitinophagales bacterium | reverse complement strand
CTCGCTAAGGCGCAAAGTAAAGATTTCCGTAATATGTACCATGTCTAATTAAAAAACCAATTCAAGCACGCAAAGGTGTATTTGGATTATCACCTAAAAAAATATCATATAGTTTACGAATTGTTTCTCGCTAAGGCGCAAAGTAAAGATTTCCGTAATATGTACCATGTCTAATTAAAAACCAATTCAGGCACGCAAAGGTGAAATTGGTTTACCAGCTTTGCGCGCTTAAAAACAAACCATACCGCCCATCATATATTCAAATCACCTTAGCGCCTTGGCGAGAAACAACAACACACTTTCCAATCAGCTTATTTACCGGTTGTAATTAATATGTATCCAAACGCATTTTTAGGTATAGTCCCCGTAAATTTTTCGCGTTTAATACCATTTACTTCGTAACTAGGTTTAGAACCTTTACCCATATAACCAGTCATACCGGAACCACTATATAAATGTTTACCACTTACATAATTTATGGTTACAGAAGTTGTATTTAATTTACCCAGGTCTAATGTATAATTAAATGCCTCATCCATATTGACAAAGTAGATACAAATTTCACCATCATCATCCACTTGTATTTTAGGTGCTTCATTTTTAACCAGCTTTTGTGCACCCTGTGCTTCGGAAGCTAAAATATAAGCCCAATAACCTGTGCGGCGTATCATTGTGGCATTTTCACTATCCGCATAAGTACCTTTACTAATCATTCCATATTTATCAGGGCTCACACCATTGTGCATGAGTAAGTATTCCACCTGTTCAGATTGCTCCACCATTTCACGAAACTGCCATGCACCATTTAAAATGGTATTACACAACATCTCTGATGGTTTAGTATTCCATTCGGTAATCCATATTGCCTTATCGCCAAACAAATCGCGTGCGTAAGCTACTCCGCGTTCAATCATACTTTTATCCAGTAAAACTTCAGCTGCTTTATCGTATGCTTTTTCTAAGTCTTTGTTGGTTACATTTTCATCGTATTTAATGCGTAGCGGAATCATATTATACGCTTCGCCTAAGTCATTTTTAGTATAGTAATAGTGAAAAATTACAGCATCGTAATCACCTTTGTACTGCGCCATACTTTCATTCCAACGGACTAATTCTTTTCTACCCAAATTGGCTCCTGCAACTAAACCTTTTTTAATAGATGGATATTCTTTAGTAAGCATAGCAAAAATAGGTTCGAAATCATGAACATATTCATCGAAGGAAGCATATTTACCATAAATCTCATTACCGGCTTCTACACCTACCACTTTCACATTATTTTTCATGAGATAACGAATGGCCTGCATATTTTTTTCAGGTGTGCTGTTTAATACATTCAACACATAAAGCACCTGCATGTTGGGAAACTTTTTTTGCAGCGCAATTAAATCATCCAAATAACTGTGATTAGGTTGTTCTTCCGTTTTGCGCAACCATTTTTCATAACCGTTTCCATCTTCATCAAAACCCGTTTTATCGAACCAGGTTTTTACGTTGGCTTCGGTCATACCCCATCCTTTTTTCACATTGGCAGGATCATGAAATTTAGAAATAGCACCACCGGGAACACGAATGGTAAATGGCTGATTCATGTCCACCAGATATTGTTCAACTTCGGCATTATAATTTTCAAAAAATCCGGAGCCGTTAAAGCCTAAATTCTGGGCTTTTGCAACTGTTCCGAAAAATGCCAAAAGGATAAGTAATTTTTTCATGTAAGGTTTTTTTAGTAACTCTGCAGTACAAAAGACAAATACCGTGCCTACGCACTACAATGGCAAACAAAAATAATTCAATTTGGCTAGTGTTACTAATGCTGCAGTTATTGCTGCATAATGATGTGTTGGCACAAACCGCTATCACCCTGCCACAGTGGGGAAATGCCTACACGCCGCTGGGGAGTAATAGTATGCATTTAATCGACAGAATTGATATTCAGTATAACAAAACTTATCAGCATTTACACAGTACGGTAAAACCTTATTTGAGAGAAGATATTGCATCATTAGCCGTTGCTTACAATAAATTCGATTCACTCAATCAACGCGAACAATTTAATGTGAACTATTTAAGTGCTGATAACAGTGAATTTGTTGCATTGGATGATAAGCATAAATATTATCGCTCCAATTTAGGCTTTTTTTATCCGGAGCCTGCTACTTTTTACCAATTTTTTACGGTAAAAGTAAATCCGGTTATTGCAAATAGTTTTGGTTTGTCGAGCGATAGTTCCAATATACGTTTTGTCAACACCCGAGGGCTAGAATTACGCGGGAGTATTGACAATAAAGTGGGATTTTATTTATATGCCACCGACAATCAGTCTATTTTTCCCGGCTATATTACCGATAGAATTAATAAGGCTCCTCAGGTAGTTCCGGGTGAAGGTGTCGCTAAAATATTTAAGGAAGAAGGTTTTGATTATTTATCTTCCCATGGTTATATCACTTTTAATGCTACAAAAAATATTGCCGTTCAATTCGGTCAGGATAAAATATTTATAGGTGATGGCATCAGAAGTTTAATTTGGAGCAATAATGCCAAGGATCATTTAATGCTGAAAATAAATACCAAAATCTGGAGAGCGAACTATCAAAATGTATTTACGGAGCTGGCCAATTACGATGGGTCAAATATTTATAACAGTCTGGTGCACAAAAAATATGCTGCCATGCACCACCTGAATTTTCCTATTACCAAAAATTTTCACTTGGGTTTATTCGAAACAATTATTTTCGACCGGACAGGATTATATGGTGCTGAAAAAGGTTTTGAGCTCAATTATTTAAATCCGGTTATATTTTATCGCGCTGTGGAAAGTGGTTTGGGGAGTAGCGACAATGTGGTATTAGGAACCAATTGGAAATGGAATTTCTTACAACGGTTCTCCTTGTATGGTCAATTGGTTTTGGATGAATTAGTGGTTGGGGAATTATTAGCGAACGATGGTTGGTGGGGAAATAAATATGCGATACAATCCGGATTAAAATATATCAACGCATTTGGTATTAATCAATTTGACTTGCAATATGAATACAATATGGCAAGACCTTACACCTATAGTTACGAGGACGAAAATGGTTCCAGTTATACGCATTATGCGCAACCACTGGCACATCCGCTGGGAGCCAATTTTTCAGAACATCTTGTAGCTTTGTGGTATCAACCTTTTCCAAAAATTGTCATCAATAATAGGTTGTTAATGGCCAATTACGGCACCGATCCTGCCGGAGAAAATTATGGTGGAAATGTTTTCCTCGATTATAATACCTATTCCAACGAATATGGGAATTTTACCGGTCAGGGAATTAACAATCAACTACTAATGAACGACCTTGTAGTTTCCTGGCAATTTTGGCATAATGCCAGTTTAGATTTCAGATGTATTTACCGCGATTTACAAGTAAGTGCTTCGGGACAAAATGCTAACGAATTATTTTTTAGTGTTGGGGTGAGATTAAATGAAGTGCTTAAACAGTATTTGTATTAATCACTTGTAATAATCAGCTTTTAATAATGCATAAATAACGGAATCTTCCAATTGCCCGTTTTTAAAATAATGTTGTCGCATTACACCTTCTTTTACAAATCCTAACTTGTTTACCAATTGCTGAGAAGCGATATTTTGAGGACCAATTAATGCTTCAATTCTATTTAATTGCATGTGTTGAAATCCGTAGTCAATAATAGCCGCAAAAGCCTCGGTCATATAACCTTTGGCTTTGTTTGTTTCCTCAATAATATGATAACCGATTTCGGCGCGTTGGTGTTCCGGATACCAGGAATGAAATCCGCACCAACCAATCACATTCAAATTGGTTTTGTCCAGTAATTGAAAGTTGAGATAATCAATTTTATAAGTGGTGTATCCCTTTTCAAATTTCGATTTTTCAATGGCTAATTGTGTTGCATTCTGCAATCCTAAAAAAGTAATTAATTGTTCATCTGAATAATTGTGATAAACATATTGTAGTACTGCCGGCGTAATTATCCGCAATTTTAATCGTTCGGTTATCAGGTAATTAAATTCCATGGTGGAAAAGATACAAATGATTAGTGGAGATTAAAATTAACACCAAACACTACATTCCACTGTGCGAAAAAGAATTGTTGGTCTGCAATATCCGATTCAAATGCCGTTGTCCGAATGCTTGGCATATTAATGTATCCACCTTTTAACTCACTCTGCAGGAAAAAATATTGGAAGAGTTCCAAATTAATTCCAGCTACCAAACCGGTTCCAAATCCTGCAACATGAAATTCATCGTAACGTTCATTATTCAATAAGGTACAATTTGTTTTCGGCCATAAAAAACCGGCACTTATTCCTTCTACAGCATTTACTTTTACCGGACCTATGGCAAAAAGGTTATCCATTCTGCGCAATTCCGTATTTACATAATTCAGCCCGTCGGTATGTTCAAAACGGAGGAAATCTGCCGCCAATAAAATTTCATTATTATCATATACACCGTCGTACTGAGTTTCAGAGTTGTTGATGTAACCATCTATACGCACAATTTGTTTTTGTTGCATCACATATTTCATGTGGTCAATGCCAAATGAAATATTGTAATGACTATTTAAAAAATAACCAACCCGGAAATTATATTGCGGTATAGTAGCTCGTAAAGGATTACAATAAGTTCTGGCTTCAAAAGGTGTTTGCCTGTCGTTAGCAGCTACATTTTGTAGTGTAAAATCATAATCATCACCTTTAAAATGTATATCAGAATCTGA
>DAORKJ010000149.1:0-6932 GCA_035439505.1 Chitinophagales bacterium | reverse complement strand
CATACATTACGTGGTTATATGGGTGATGAATTATTTTTTAGTTGTGTAACATCATTTTTAAATGCACACAAATTTCAACCCATTAATGCCGCTATGTTGCGTGATTATTTAAGCGATTGCAGTGGTATTAATTTAAATGATTTTTTTACTGACTGGGTATATCAACCCGGTTCATTAGCATTTGAAATCGAAGATATTGGTAATACCAAAGGTAAAACCAGCAGTATTTGTATTGAACAAAAAAAATCAAATGCTAACACATTTGCCAATAATGTGCCTATTGTTGTTTCCTTTTTTAATAAATACACTAACGAACTCATTGATACCGTACACATAAAAATGAGTGGTAGTAAGATGATGTTCGACAATCTATATGTAGCAGAATATTATGACTATTTATATGCTGTTTTGGATTATGAAAATAAATTAAATGACGCAGTTACAGCTGATGAAATGTATATAAAAACAGCAGGCACTTATAATATGTCCAATGGATTAATGGATTTAGAAATTACAGGCATGACAACACCGGGTTTTGTGCGTGTAGAACATTATTGGGTAGAAGCTGATGGGTTTAAAAACATCCATCCCGGGTTGCATACTAGCAATCAAAGATATTGGAGAGTAATAACAAATTTAGCAGATGATGTTGAATTAGAAGCCAAATTTTTATATAATGGTCAGGCGACACTTTCGGGTGGTTATTTAGATGACAAATTCATCACCAATAGCGATGATAGTTTAGTATTATTATATCGCGCAAGTCCGAACGATGATTGGACAATTTATGCTAATTATACTTTGAACACCTGGGGAAGCACAACTGACAAAAGAGGAGCAATGGAATTGACAAAACTTAAAAGTGGTGAATATTGTTTTGGCATTTATGACAGCGAAATTCCTGACAAACCAACTGAACAAAATTTGAGTTGCCCTCATAGTGATCCGGTTGTAAATAATTCGCCTGCATTCATACAAATTATTCCTAATCCTGCAGATAGCCAAGTTATAGTCACAATGGACCAATTACTTATTGGCAATTCAATAAAGATGGTTGATATGGCAGGGAAAATTGTATTTACAACAACAATTTTGACACAACAAACCACCATTCCGACAACAGGCCTTCTGGCAGGAACTTATCAACTTTATGTTGAAAACCCACGTTCTGAGCGGATTGCGGCCGAAAAGGTGGTAATTATACATTAATATTGCGCAAAAATTGTGCAATGAAAAACATTACCGTTATAGGTGCAGGTACCATGGGAAATGGTATAGCGCATGTGTTTGCCATGAAAGGCTTCAAAGTAAATCTTGTTGATGTATCTGAGCCTGCACTGCAAAAAGCCATACAAACCATATCCGGCAACTTAGACCGTATGGTGGCAAAAGAGAAAATTACTGCAGCAGATAAAGAAAATACACTTGCCAATTTAAGTACGTTTACTAATTTTGAACATTCTGCAAATGCCGACCTTGTTGTAGAGGCCGCAACTGAACGAGTAGATTTAAAATTGAAAATTTTTACTGAACTCGATCAAATTTGTAATCCCGATACCATTTTAGCTAGCAACACTTCTTCTATTTCCATTACCAAAATTGCAGCAGCAACCAAACGACCTGATAAAGTTATTGGTATGCATTTTATGAATCCTGTTCCGGTAATGAAATTAATTGAAGTAATTAGAGGGTATGCTACCAGCGATACTACAACTGCTACTATCATGTCGCTCAGTCAGCAACTCGATAAAATTCCTGTTGAAGTAAATGATTATCCCGGTTTTGTTGCCAACAGAATTTTAATGCCAATGATTAACGAAGCCATTTATACCCTTTACGAAGGTGTTGCCGGTGTAAATGAAATTGATACAGTAATGAAACTCGGTATGGCACATCCAATGGGTCCGCTGCAATTAGCTGATTTTATCGGATTAGATGTTTGCCTCAGTATTTTAAATGTATTATACGATGGATTTGGCAATCAGAAATATGCACCATGTCCGTTGTTAGTTAATATGGTTACTGCAGGATATCTCGGTGTTAAATCCGGAGAAGGATTTTATAGTTATGCAGCAGGCAGCAAGGAATTAGTTGTTGCACCTCGTTTTAAATAATTTTTTTTCATCGATTACTAATATTTTTTACATGACACCTGTTTTTGCTAAAGCGTATGGTCCTGCCGAAGTGCATTTCCAGCTAGAAGATTGTGATGCGCGAGTTGAACCACGAAAAGTTTTGATGTGCACGCCGGAATTTTACACCATTGTAGATGTAAAAAATGTACACATGCAAAATCAGAAGGGCAACGTAAATAAAGAAAAAGCCAATATTCAGTGGGATGCTATTCGCAATACTTACCTCGCATTTAAAAATCAAAAATTAATTGATGAAGTATATGTGATTGATGGCGTGGATAGTTTGGAAGATATGGTATTTGTTGCCAATCAGAGTTTTCCTTGGGTAATGTGGAATGGTGAAAAAATTGCATTGATGAGTCGTATGCGTTTTGAAAACCGTCAAAATGAAATTCCTTATATCGAAGATTTTTATAAAGACCACGGTTACAAAATTGTAGAATTACAAAGTAAATATCATTTTGAAGGTATGGGCGATATGGTAGCACATCCGGGAAAAAGATTGTTATATGGTGGCTACGGTTTCCGCAGCGAAAAACAAGTGTATGATGAAATTTCCAGAACACTTGATGTGCCGATTATTACCTTAGAATTAATCAACGAAAATCATTACCATCTCGACACCTGTTTTTTACCGTTAAATCACACGGAAGTATTAATTGCTCCCGATGCATTTACACCGGAATCGATAGCTATTATACGACGCATGTTTGAAGGCGTATACGAAATTCCTGATACAGAAGCGATTGAAGGTTTTGCCTGTAATGCCCATATCATTTACGGAACTAATCGTGCCACTTCAGGTGCAATTATCCAAAAAAACAATCCCGTAGCGCTCAATATCATTCAGCAAAGTGCCAATGTTGTGGCTGAGGTAGAAACCAGTGAGTATATTAAAAGCGGTGGTTCTGTATTTTGTTTAAAAATGATGGTATATTAGCAGGCGACTTAGTTGAACCACTGTTAACTTTTTGTTCAACTACATGAACACATGAAGAAATTATTTATTACCGGAATTGGTACTGATATAGGTAAAACTATTGTTTCGGCAGTTGTTGTAGAAGCATTACAAGCCGATTATTGGAAACCTGTTCAGAGTGGTGGTCTTGATTATACCGACACTGAGCGTGTACGCAATTTAATATCTAACACAAAAAGTCAGTTTCATCCCGAAAATTATTTATTCAAATTCCCTGTTTCACCACATCTTGCCGCCGCAATGAGTGAAACTGCTATTTTAACTGAAACATTAATTCCGCCAATTACAAAAAATCATTTAGTAATAGAAGGTGCAGGAGGATTAATGGTACCATTAAATGGCAACTTTTTGATGCTGGATTTAATTAAACAATTCGATGCAACCGTAATTTTAGTTTCCAAACATTATTTGGGTAGCATAAATCATACGTTATTAACAGCAGCCGTATTACAAAGTAATAATATTCCTGTGGCAGGTATCATTTTTAATGGTAACGAGCACCTTGATTCAGAAACAGCCATACTTAACTATACACAACTTCCGTTATTAGGTAAAGTAGGTTTTACTGAAGTGATTGACAAGTCTTTTGTTAAACGACATGCCGATAAATTAAAATCAACCATCTTAAAAAATATTTAATGGACAACAACGGACCTATTTGGTATCCATTTACACAAATGAAACTGGCAGATGAGCCTATTCATATTGTTCGTGGGGCAGGTGCATTGTTGGCCGATAAAGATGGCAAATTATACATAGATGCTGTTTCAAGCTGGTGGACGAATATTCATGGACATGCGAATCCTTATATCGCTCAAAAACTTTATGAACAAAGTTTACAATTAGAGCATGTAATTTTTGCCGGATTTACGCATACACCCGCATTAAAACTCGCATTGCGCTTGTTGATTCATACGGAAGGGTATTTTTCTAAAGTATTTTATTCCGACAATGGTTCAACAGCCGTTGAAGTAGCATTAAAAATGGCACTTCAATTTCACAGCAATGCCGGTGTAAATAGAAAAAAAATTATTGCATTTGAAAACAGTTATCATGGCGATACATTCGGCAGTATGAGTGTGAGTGATCGCGGTGCATTTACGCAGCCATTTCATGATAAATTATTCGACGTTACGTTTATTACTCCCCCACTCCCCGGAAAAGAAGAGGAAAGTATTAATCAACTGAAATCATTTTTAACCAATAACGATGTTGCTGCATTTATTTATGAACCATTGGTTATGGGTGCAGGAGGAATGTTGATGTATCAGCCAGAATATCTTGAGCAATTAATTTCTTTGGCAAAATCGAATGGTGTTATTTGTATTGCTGATGAGGTGATGACAGGTTTTTATCGCACCGGAAAAATATTTGCAAGTCATTATTGCGAAACTCGCCCTGATATAATGTGTATCAGTAAGGGCATAACAGGAGGCACAATGGCTTTAGGTGCTACTTTATGTGCAACACCTATTTTTGATGCATTTTACAGTGATGATAAAATGAAGGCATTATACCATGGTCATAGTTATACTGCTAATCCTTTAGCCTGCACAGCCGCAAATGCCAGTCTGGACATCATTGAACAAGCAGGATTTATTGATAATGTAATCAGTATAACTTCTATTCAAAGCGATTTTGCTGAGCGATTAAAAACTTTTGTTACTGCAACAACTAAACAGGTAGCCAATATTCGTCAGCACGGAACCATTTTAGCTTTTGATGTAGTCACCCCACATCAAACAGGTTATTTTAATGAACTGCGCGATGAAATGTATCGATTTTTTATTGGGAATGGCGTATTGTTGCGTCCGTTAGGAAATACAGTTTATATCATGCCACCTTATTGCATTAATGTAGAACAGATGGTAAAAATTCATGCTGTTATTCTGGCATATCTTGCACAGCCCTGATTAATCCCAATTCGGTTTTTGTTTATTGAGGAAGGAATTGATGCCATGTTTACAATCATCAGTGGCTCTTGCTTTGGCATTCATTTCAGCGGCATATTGTAATGCTTCATTTAATCCCATTTCTTGCACTGCAGCAATCATTTGTTTGGTAGCTTGTAATGAAGCACGACTCGTTTTATCAATTAACAATTGGCATAACTGTTCGACAGTTGCTTCAATATTTTCCACACCAACAACATCATTAATTAAACCCATTTGTTTAGCTTCTGCTGCTGAAATTAATTTCCCTGTCAATAGTAATTCCTTTGCATTACGTTCGCCAATTTTACGCAATAAAAACACCATTACAATTGCAGGAATAAATCCGATACCAACTTCTGTGTAGCCGAATTTTGCTTCGTCAACGGCAAAAGAAAAATCACAGATGGTAGCTAACCCACAACCGCCTGCAATAGCATGACCTTCTATTTGTGCAATTACCGGTTTAGAAAGCGTATAAATTTGTTTATACAATTCCATCAATGACAATGAATCTTCAAGATTTTCCTGATAGGAATTATTTTGTAAGGACTGCAGATAACCTAAATCGGCACCGGCGCTAAATACTTCACCATTACCTTTTAATACAATAACTTTCACTTGCGTATCACCTTCTGCCATTGCAAAGGCTGCTTTTAATTCAGCAACCAATATGGCATTAAAAGCATTTCTTTTATCCGGGCGATTTAGTGTAATGCTACCCACTTTTTGATGAACAGCATAAGTTATGGTACTCCAATTCATAATGGTATCGTCCTGCGTTTAATTAAAAATCGATTTTATAATAGAACAAAGGTAAAAATCCTAACTGATATTCCTCTTTTATGGGGCTGACAGTAATATCTGCAGGATTTGGTGCATAGGTTAACCCTAATACATTTTGCACATCAAATAAATTCACCAGGTCGATAGCGATTTCATGAGTTACCTTGTTTTTCTTTGAATTGATGCGGTAAGCCAACTTTAAATCGAAACGGAAATAATCTTTCAGTTGCAAAGTATTGGTGAGCGAATCGATAAAAATCAATTCTTTAGCAGCGATAGTTGCCATTGTGTCGACAGGAGTTGAAAGTTTACCACCTGCATAAGTCATTTTAATGCCCGTTGTAATGACATTCCTGTCGCTAATTGTCAATTCATACCCACCCAGTAAATTCGCTGCATAGGAGCCGTTAAAATCGGTTTTGCGTTCAATACCATCTGAACCTACATATAATGAATTGTATAACGAACCTGTAGCTAGGAAAAAGAAATGATTGCTGAAGAATTTTTCCAGTGTTAATTCCACTCCATAATTTTTTCCTGTACCGGTATTTTGCAGTGAATCAGGGAAAAAGCGCGAAAAGCCACTTCCTTCATTCGCTAAAGAAAAAGCTGAAGGTTGTACTTCAACAGGTACATCGTATAAATATTGGAAATACGTTTCCATCTTCAGGCGGAAATTTTTTCCCAACATTTGATCATATCCTAACACACTATGAAAACTTCTGATAAAACCTACGTCTTCATTAATTAATAAAAATGAATTATCGGGTTGTATTTGCTGATAAGTGTATTGATAACTCGGCAACATTTGGCTATGTAAACCCGCTCCGAAATTTAGGGATGATTTTTCGGTAAGGGTATAACTTAATCCCAATCGTGGTTCAATTGATTTACTATTTGAATTGATGGTAAACAGCTGACCATGTAAACCTCCATTTAGCACTAACTTTTCTGCAGCTTTGTATTTCCATTGAAAAAATGCCTGAAATAACAATGCATTATCAGTATAGTCGTAACGGTTCTCAAAATCCCAGGTAAATAAATTTAAATTAGAATCAATATGATTATACATATATTGTTCCGCGCTTACACCTGCTTTAA
>DAORKJ010000148.1:0-6943 GCA_035439505.1 Chitinophagales bacterium | reverse complement strand
GATTTTTTATTGTTTCACGTGGAACGTTAAAAATGGAACCTGCCTGGTGGAAGAAAGGAGCTGATGGACGTATTTAACGGATTTAAATGGGTTTGATGATATTGGTGGCATCTCCACGTTGGTGGCCTGGTTGTTCCACGTGGAACATTGATGCTACACTTCTTTCGCGGGCGAAAAACATTTCGCCCCTTCCCAATCGGAACATTCCACTTTCATTTTCAAATTGGCGCTATGGATATAAAATATTCTTAAATCTTACACCTGGAACTCTGGATTTAACTCCTCGAGGACGGGCGAAAAATATTTCGCCCCTTCCCAATCGGAATACTCCACTTTCATTTTCAAATTGGCGCTATGGATATAAAATATTCTTAAATCTTACACCTGGAACTCTGGATTTAACTCCTCGAGGACGGGCGAAAAATATTTCGCCCCTTCCCAATCGGAATACTCCACTTTCATTTTCAAATTGGCGCTATGGATATAAAATATTATTAAACCTTACACCTGGAACTCTGGATTTAACTCCTCGCGCACGGGTGAAAAATATTTCGCCCCTTCCCAAACGGAACATTCCACTTTCATTTTCAAATTGGCGCTTTGGATATAAAATATTCTTAAACCTTACACCTGGAACTCTGGATTTAACTCCTCGCGCACGGGTGAAAAATATTTCGCCCCTTCCCAAACGGAACATTCCACTTTCATTTTCAAATTGGCGCTATGGATATAAAATATTCTTAAATCTTACACCTGGAACTCTGGATTTAACTCCTCGAGGACGGGCGAAAAATATTTCGCCCCTTCCCAATCGGAACATTCCACTTTCATTTTCAAATTGGCGCTATGGATATAAAATATTCTTAAATCTTACACCTGGAACCCTGGACTTAACTCCTCGCGCACGGGTGAAAAATATTTCGCCCAATGAATTCAATTAAAAAAATTCTCTCCCCACGGGGCATTCATATCAAAACCATTTAAATCATTTTGAACTGGCTAAATATATTTCGTCATTACGGCATACTTCAAAATCCTGCTGTATTGATAATTAATAAATATATAAAACATTGATATTCAATAATATATTAATAATCGCTTTGAAATTTTTTGGAATAAAACAATATATAATGCGTTGCATTAGTATTTAGACGCGTGCAGCGATTTTGTTATTGATAAATCAAATGGCGATGCATATCCACTTGGTTTTGCCATCTACCAAAATTTTATTTCCAGATATCAAGTTGCAACCGGACAAATGGTGTTCACACAAAATGTTTCCCCAATAACTTGGATGTTGATTTAGAAAAACTACCGGTTCGATTTTACATTTTGCCGATTAATATTGAGGGAATATTTGAAACCAGGGGTTTTGTGAAGATGTAAAACGTAATAAGGTGTTTAGAAGGCTGTCCAATTCATATTTAAAGAAAAATTTAACAAAAAAATTGTTTAAAAAAAAACCGGCAATTGCCGGTTTTTAAATTACTTAGGTGGAAAAAGAATGTCCCACCATGGGAATAAAAATGAAAGCACCGGAACCAGTGCGGCCAACTTACCGGCCTTGCCGGATAGGTTGTTCAACATTGTTTGTATCATAAAATCAAATTTTATGATACTAATGTCACCACGATTTTAGCGGATACTATGGGTATTCGACCAAGAGGTAAAAGATTCGATGAAATCGATTTTTAATCGACAAAAGTGTTTATTTAAGAAAAATTATTTTCTTTATTTTCTCTCTAGCCTGAGTAAAACTAACCGGAACCTGCAATAGATTACTCATTATGATTATGTTGAACTGTTTTTCTGCTTTTTCTATGTGATCGCTATTTATTAAATAACTTTTACTGGTTCTTATTATATTTGAATAGCCACTTTTATTAAAATCATCTTCTAATATGTTCAAACGTTTTGAGACAGTTTTATTATTTAGTTTTGTATTCGATGAATACAGGATGGAATAATCTTTATTCCCTTTTAGTGCGATGATTTCTGAAATTTGTATCCGAAAAATCGGGTTGTTTAACTCGGGTAAATAAATGTATTTGCTTTCAATGGTTACAACATTATTTCGACGCTTTTCCCAGGCGCGTATGGCTTCGATAAAATCATCTTCGGTAAACGGTTTTGTCAAATAATACTTGGCGCCTAGATTCAACGCTTGAACACCTTTATCCAGGCGTGAGGTATAAATTACATTTAAGTTGAGGTTGTGGTAAAATTTAAGGACGTCAATACCTGTTTTTGAGCCGCTTAGTTCTATATCTAAAAACACTAAATCCGGTTTATGGTTTTCAATAGCTTCCAATGCCGCAGCATAACTATCTGCAACCGCCCTAATGTTTAGCAACGGATAAAATTTGTTGAGTAAATGCACCAAATCAGTGACATGTTGTGGGTTATCCTCGATAATTACAATTGAACCTTGCATTACATGAGTTTTACAGATGATGGAATAATTAATTCAATGTTGCTACCTTGATTTATGTGATTTATTTTAATAAAATCCTTTATTTTCTTCTTTTTACATTCAATACGCAAGCGTTCATAAATAATTTGTATCGCACTTGGCTCTTTGTTTTGTAAAATTGATTCAAGTGTTATGTCTTTATCGAATCCGGGCCCATCGTCAATAACATTAATTTTAATAAACGATTCATACACATTTATGGCAACCTCTATATTAATAATGTAATTACTAGCTTCCACAGCATGTTTAATCGTGTTTTCTACCAAAGTTTGAATTGCGAGAGGGGGTTTCATGACAATGTCATGTAAAGGGGCGTTTTCAGGAACTATTTTAATCGAGTAATTAAACCTATTTTCAAGGCGGAGGCCTTCTATTTTGATAAACTTCTCAACTATGTTTAACTCTTCACGAAGCGTAATCTTATCTATTTTCGCAAAATGGAAGATATCTGAAGTAATAGAGGAAAGTAGATCACCTCGCAGAATTGCTCGCTCGGGATTCTCTCGTGTATCGCCTTTATTAAGTGCTATGTTATTAGCAATAAAATGCGTGTTCATCCAATACGATAAAAAATTGTTTTTAATTTGCAACACTTTCTTTTTGCCAATTTGCTTCACCAAAATAATAATTGAAAAAGCTACCACAAAAAACAAGATACTGAACAACACAAACCAATTTTTTTGCTTAGCTCTTTTTTGTTGTTCCAACTCCCTTTGTTGTTTTTCTGATTGAGCTTTTAACAAGGCCAGACTTTTTTGGTCCTCTGCTTGTTTTACTTTTGCTTTTTCCAATTCAAAGGCTTGATTAGAAAGTTCTGCAGTTCGCTGGAGCGAATCATTGATAAGTGTGATTACCCGGTTCTGTGTTTGTTGTTCTAATAAAGTTATGGATTGTAATCTTAGGTTACGCTCAACCAATTCATTTCTCAAATTAGTTTCAACCAACATCTTGTCCTTTTCTGCCAGCTGGTATTTTTTGTTTAAAGTCTCAATGGTGAAATTGTTTTCAATATTTCTTAAACTGTCTTTGTATATTTTACCAGCGATATAATTTTCCAACGCCGCTTTATAATTCCCCTTTTCTAAATTTATTTTATAAAGCAGGTTGTTAGCCATCGAAATTTCTTTTTGTTGTTCTGCTGTTTCGGCAATAGCTAACGCAATATTTGCAAAGCTATCCGCTAAAATTAAATTGTTGGTAAGTTGATACTCCGCAGCAAGACTATATTTTGGTAAAAATTTTGCGGTAAATACCGAAACTCGCTCACTCACCACATCAGCTTCTATAAAATATTGTAAAGCAGAGTCGTGGTTGCCTAGCCCTGATAACGCAGTAGCTTTTGATATTAATAATGACCACGTTGTAGCAATGTTGTTTGTTTGCTCGCAAATTGCAATCCCGGCATTAGCATTTTCCAGAGCTTTTTCGTAGTCACCACTCCTATTTTCGATGTTGGCAATAGAATTATACACCCTCGGAATAAGATTATTATATTGGTATTTTATACATATATCTAACATGCTATATAAGTATATTTTACCATCTACGTAATTTCCTTTATCCATCAACAAATTTCCAATACGTTGCTTTACAATGGCCAGGTTATAAAAGTCATATTCCCTCTCAAAAAGAGGGATGCACTTTTCGTAGTACTCTATAGCGGGTTTGAATAAACTTTTTGCTTTGTAAATATCACCTATATCTAGATATGCTTGAGCGATTGTAATATTAAACAGGTTTGGCGTTACGTTAATCATTGAATCGCACTCCATTAAAATACTATAGCTGCTATCTAAATTCCCTTTTAATTTGTAAGCCTCGCCAATTTTAGCATAGGAACTAATTGTGAGATTAGGTTCATTTGCTAGTTTAAAATTTTCAAGCGCAGTTGAATATAACTGTATCATTGAATCATAATTGTTTTGATCGGAATATAATTGGGCCAGATCATAGTATATTCTACCAATAAAATAATATTCATCATTTCCATATGGTTTTGCAGCATTTAAATAATACAAGGCAGAATCAAATTCGCCTAAATAGTTTTGAATTTCCGCTTTAACTATAAAACCCTTTAAAGGATAGTAATAATCAGAATAGAAATTATTATTTGAAATGGCTTTATTTATTAATTCATCTGCGGCATCAATGCTATCAATAAATAACAAAAGTTGTGCTTTGTTAATTTGAGCATAAATTTTAGGATTTTGATAACCGTATAAATCAGCCAGTTGAATAATACTGTCGTATAATAGGAGCGCTCCGTATTCATCGGTATTTGACAAAATATCGGCGGTGTCTATCAGATTAAAGAGGTGGTTGGAGTCGATGACGGTAAGGGTATTCTTTGCATTAGACTCACTTATACTGTTTTCCATGGAAAAAAAGAATGCAGAAGCGGCAAACATAACTAGTAATATCGTTTTCATAGTTGCTGGGTTTTTAGGTGTTCATCTTCATCAATTGATTTTGTATCCATTCAGATAAATCGAACATATTAAGAAATCTTTTTAAATAAAGTGCATTTTGGTTTTTTTCTGTTCCAAGGAACTTCATTAAATTGTTTAGTTCCATAATGTGAAATTGAATTAGGTTGGTATCCATGATTTTTATGAATGTATTTATAATGGCCGATTCAACAGGCGAGGTATTAGGCCTGTTCTGGCACAATTTTTTTAGCTCAAGAACTTGTTTCCGTAAACCGGGAATGGTATTTATATTTTGTTTGTTGACCGATATTGTTGATTGTTCATATAATGAGCACGTGTAAACTATGTGACAAACTAAATTTGCGTCTAGTCGGGTATATACCTTTGGCTCGTTCAATAAATAGTGCCACTGTTTTATTTTGGTGTGATTGTTTAATAACATGAAAATTCTCATCAAACCCAGCCTTACGTTATCTCTGGCCTGAATTGGCAATTTTTCAAATTGTTCATACAAAACGGGTTCATACTCGTTTACCAGGGTTTGTAGTTTCGGTATTTCTTTTTTGTAAAATGGAGATAGCGCTTTAATAAATTGTGGGTATAGATTAAATAGGGAAGATGATTCGCCCACCGCCGGAGCTTTGCTCAAAACATAGTCAGTTAAAAAGTTACATTCGGTGTTGTTCCCAAATTTTGCAGAAAAAAGTGCAAGGTCAAGCACTTCTGTTAAATATATTTGGACATACTTAGTATCTAAGTTTTCCTGTTCATTTGTTGCTAATAAATGATATAACTTTTTTTGTGCTATATATTGTTTTTCGTATTGACAGGTTAGCCCAAAAATCCAAGATTTTGTTTTTTCTAAATATAAACTTGAAGAGTAGGATAAATTAGGTGTTTCATTAATAATTAAAGGATGGGCTGCGATTTCGTTTATTAAATCCAGGTCACTGCCATCGTTTAATATGGCAGTTTTAAATAATGTAAGCGCTGTATGAGTATTTAATTTATTAATTAAAAAAAATTGGTTTAAATCTTGGGCATCCTGCTCAATTTGGTGCAATAAATAAGATACGTTTTCTTCTAAGTTTTTGCCCGAAACTTTTGGCGTTATGTTTAACAGTTTTTGCAAAATCATACTTTTGTAGAAAGGCGAAACACAATGATTTGTTTCAATTAACGCTTGTTTTAGAGCCTTGTGCGATTCTTCATACATCCCCTTTGATGATAGTATTTCTGCGTGGTAGAGCAGCCTTTCCGCTTCGCCTCCTAAATACTTAAAATTGCTCTTTACCAACACATCTAGGATAATACCTTTCAGAATATACCTTGCATCAGTAAATGCTTTACTTTCCATGGGCTTAGATTTTTCTTTAAACTGCCTTCTCCAGGCATACCCTATAGTTTCAGTGTTATACGCACTTACCGACTGTAACGCACGAAACAATTTTGCCGGATCGCTTTGTAATGCGCGAGGGCCCCTTTGTTTAAATGAAAATTCAACTTCACGTATTTCTAGGGGGGTCATATTTTGAATGAGCGTCCAAATGTTAAAAATATTATCCATTGCTAAATTGAGTGTTTATTCAGAACAATGCAAAACGCATATTATATTTCAATATATCCGCTAAAACATTGATAATCAATGTATTAAAAAACTTATTACCGATTAATAATCGAAAATAGCAATAAATTATACATTGTTTGGTTTTAAGCACAGAAATATTTTTAGCCTTGAAAATGGCAGCAAGAAGAAATGGCTAGAGTGGTATTAAAACTCAGAAAAAGGTCAACCGCAGAAATTATTGAATTTGCCAGAGGCATTGTAGCAGATGCTGCAATAAATGCAGATTTTGTTTACCCTCAAACAAGTTTATATACCATAACGGCAGTTGCAACGCTATTAGAGCAATCGATGCTGGAAGCTATCAACCAAGATCAGGAGAAACGTGCCATGGTTAGACAACGAAGAGCGGAATTGGAAAGAGTAATAATTGAACTTGCTAATTACATCAATAACGAGATTAAAAAAAACAATTTA
>DAORKJ010000147.1:0-6950 GCA_035439505.1 Chitinophagales bacterium | reverse complement strand
TAATTAATTATTTAACGCAACCCGGTAATGAAAATATTTGTGGGAAAATAGATACAGCAGCATTGTCACCACAAATCACACTCAATGTTACCAAACAATCGTATGAGCAAAGAAGATTATACACCTTCGGCATAGCGTTATTATTTGTGTTCGGACCTTTATTGTTTTCCTGTAATGATATTGAGCATGAAGCTATTAAAGAAAATATTATATCAACGTATGTAACACCGGAAATCGAAGATGAAGCGATTGAGGAAATTACAATAGATTTACCGAACACAGAAGATATCACTTCACAAAAATCTGTAATTCAAGAATTATATATAACACCTAACACCGATACGGCAGATATCATGTTAGATGCGGTTGTTGTAGCTGGCAAATCCATTAATAAAAATAATGGGATAATAGTAGGAGCGCTCGAATTGATTTGTGCTGTTAAACAAGTAATAATAAAAATCGATACAACACCAATAGCACCACCTGAAATAATAACCTCCCCAATAAACCGGGAACTAACATTAGGTGTTTACCCCAACCCAGCCATGAGAAATGTTACCATAGCTTATGAAATCACCGAACCGGGAAGTGCCGTTCTATCCATCTTCAATATAAACGGCCAACACATTACCGATTTACTCAACACCAATGATGTTTCAACCGGCAATTTCACCACCGCCTATAATGTTGACCACCTGTCTTCAGGCATGTATTTAGTTGTTTTAGTGAATAATGATAAAAAGGAGGTGTTTAGGATGATGGTGGGGAGGTGAAGACTTGGTGTTTCAACTTTTATAAAAAAGTCCGGCCTTTACTAATAATTCAATATACCCATAATTATCCTCACCATAGGTAGAGGCCAATTCCAAATATTTTTTTGTCAATTGAGCCTTATCTTTTCTATTTAAAATATTAGCTAAAAGTAGACCCATAACTAATTGCTGTGAATATGGGAAACAAATACTTAAGGCTGGTGGCTCAACATCGGGCAATTTAAGTTCATTAAAATTATTTAAAATGGCATCAATTTTGGATAAACTGTTTAACTGTGGAATTAGGTTATTAATTACTGGTTTAAAATAGTTGTCAATAATTTCTTTAGATTTTAATTCTAAATTAATAGGCTCCCTATCAATAATAACATTATGTATGTTGGTCCTGTTCCATTGGAATTGGGTTTCTCCAGTTGGTTTATAATCATGATGAATATAACCTCCTAAAGCGAATTTTAGAATTGAAAAAATCTCATTTTCAGAAATATCATATCCACCATTAGTGTAGCTTTTAATCAAACAATTAGGTGAAATAGTTTTTATTAACGATGAAATTTGATTATTAGAAACTAAAATTTCGCTGTCACATTTTAAGAAATTTGGTTTCATAAAACGTATATATTGTGTAAATAGGCATTGGTTCGATTCTATCACAAAAAAATATTACGAATTTATTTTGCCCGTAACTTCATATGAAAATTTATACCCCAAATTTTCTGCATCAGCAATTATATATTTCAATAATTCCGATTTAACATTTTTTATGCCCATCAATTTAACTTTTTAATTAAACTTTTAATTGGACTTTTTGATCCTTTAAAAACAGTTGTTCCAGTAAATCTGTTAACAGTGAAAGTGTATGTTTTGGAAAACACTTTGGCAAGATCTACCTTTGGACTAGTCCTAAATAACCGATACAGGTTATTCTCTCTTTTTAAACTTACCTAAAAATGGGGTGCATATAGTTTAGTTTAATATGCCCAATTATTTATTAAGTCATTCAACTTTAAATCAACTATCGTTTGTTTACTGACATTCATTAAGTATTCAATGGCTTTTTTTTCATCTGTTTTGTATAGACTATACAATTCTTTAAGTTGGTTTCTTCTATTAACTAAAAAGTTTACCCCATCAGCTTCAGCATGTTTTGATTTTTCAAAAAACTCTAAGACCATGGCCTCTATACCTTTGTCGTGGTTGAGAATCATTGTGCAAATTTTCACATGTAAATAACTAAAATCATTTTTATTAAAATCCTCGAAATAATTGTTAAAAGTATTTACACTACTATATTTATTAAAAAAATCTTGATTCTGGCGTAAAACATCAACTAATAGTAGAACTCTATTTCCATCAATTGGATCACCTAAATTAAAATTATACCCTTTGCCAATTTCTTTAAGCTGTTTATCATATGTAAAATGCAACGATTGACTTACCATGTATAAAGGTTGAACAAAAACCCCAAATTGAATTATGTTTTCCTTATGTGAAGTACGATCAATATAAAACCCATAAACAAACAAACGATCATTTGTGATTTTACAAATATTAGAACCAATTTGTTTGAATTCAGGGAAATATCCTGAAATTCTATTTTTAATAAATATGTTTAAATTTTTCCTTGTCATTTTTTTTATAATTTCAGTTTAGCCCCCTCCTGAAGCCCTTATAGTCCTAGTTTGAGGATTACCGGTATTTCTATGATTTTTTGCACGTTGGCGTTCGCTAACTCTTGCATTTCCGGTTTTATAATCATACAAAACCGCTTTATCTCCTACTACAACATCAGGGCGACTTGATCCTTTTGTTCCATAATCTTCTTTATCCCCGTTTAAATAAGTCTGTTCTGTCTTAACATCTTCATATCCGAACTCATCAACTCGATTTTTAAATTCCGTATGTTTTGCAGTTCCATCGGTTGCTTTTGTTGTCTTACCAAATTTGACTTCAAGTTCATCTGCCAACTCAATCATTTCCCTTTCAAATTTAGGTAAATCATCCATCGCTCTTTTACTAGACGATGCTGCGTCTGCAGTCTTAATTATATTAGCAATTACTTTCGAATCATCAGCAAGCCTTAATGTTTTAACGACATCTCCACCAGGAGCTGCAGAAATAAAGCTTATTGAAGCATTTACATAATCTTTTTTTGCTAAATATATTAAGCCATGTGCGACGTCTATAACGCCCGTTGGATCAATTGCACCTAAGACATCTAATACATTATGTATATTAAGGTCTTTTAACCAGTTGGGCTTATTATTTTCAGGGGCTGGTCTGATTTCCACGACGGCCAGGTTCAGGGGAACTTGCTCGCCTTGCTCGTCGAGAACAAGATAAGTTCCCGTATTTACAGTTGAACCAGGCTGTGATGCTCCACCTTCTAATCCATCAATATCAATAAAAAATATAGGGTTATTACTTGCAAAATGATAGGTAGAATACCATGGATAAGTTGCGGCAAGTGGATCCACACTTAAAAACTTCCCTAGCCTTGGATTATAAATCCTAAACCCGTAGTCGTAGATATTACCTTGTCCGTATGGATTGGTGTCGTGTTCTTTTCCGTTGAAGCCGTAGCGGTAGTTTACATCAAATTTTCTCCCCACCAACAACATCCCGACCGAATGTGGTTGTTTTAGGTCATAAGGGGCATTTTCGGAAAACCAAATTCAAAGAACAAGAAGGCAAATATATTAATTTAGATTTACTCCTAACTTTGAAATACAAGTATGTTACTTCTATTTGTGCGTTATTTTAATGAAATTTATTTAAGGGGAAACAAATGTTAAGTTAATTGAATGTATTATTTTTTCTATTGTTTCTGGATTTTCGAAATTATAAAAAAGCATTTTATAAAGGTATTTTCTATAATATATAAATACTGACGCATTTTGGGTATCATAAATGTAATAATCGATAAATAACCCGTTTTTACCAAAATTCCCTCGCTTATCCAATTCGCTATCCCTTTGCATATCGAAGTTAAAAGCATCAGCAAAATTCCTACCTCTCCAATTATTAAAATGGGTAGCATCTTCAACAAATTCTTTATCTAAATAACCATTAAGCTTTATGTAACTTGAGTCCAAATGGTCTTTCACGCTAATAACAAGTCCTACATTCTTTACAGTGTCCAGATTGAGCGAATAATCTGAATTCACATACACAAAACTAAATTCTATACCATCAGGCAAAAGCAAATTGAAGTTATGCTTTTCAATATCATCACAAGAGCAAAGTCTTGAGCATAAAATTAAGATTAAAAATATTTTTATTTTACTTTTCATAGCCTACTTTTGGGTCATTACTTCCATAGCTTATCTTCATATAAGTATCAAAATCTGGGTTCGCTGTAGTTTTGATTGAAAAGGTTCTTGTTTCCTTCACTCTACTACCATCGGCCCTTGTGACATATTCTTCTACCTTAAACTCATATATAAAGGACACATTTGGGTTATCACTAACTACTATGTTATAGCCATATTTTTCAATTGTTTCTCTCATTGGGTCAGTCGTCTGCCAAATGCTACCAGGTATTAGCTCACTTGCAGTTGTCATTATTATTGACAGTGAAAACCCCGGCATTTCATAAGCCTTATTATTGGGATGTAGAGGAAAATCAGATTCCTTATAATGGTTCATCCCAGCGGTATGACCTGCTCCGTGGTTTATTGTTAGTGCCGCATATTGAATAAACGAAACTTTTGCTTTTTTCGAATCAATTTCATTTGCTTTATATTTAATACCGATTGGATCAAGTGCAATTACTTTTATTGTATTTGGTGAGCCATAAGTAGGATCGTTAGGGTCATAAGAAACATCAGCAAAACTTCCATTTCCAAATTTTTTTTCTGCAAGTTGATTTGAAAATTTTGTATTAAATTTAGCGGCAAAATTTATAACATCACTACCACCTCCAATTATTGCGATTGCATCTGTTTCTTTGCTAATTCCAGAATTATTTGGGTCAAATTTATCAATTGAGCAACCACAGGCATCTGTTGCTAAAACCACCCGTGTTTTTACACCTAACGATTCAAAATTTAAATTAGCCACGTTAATCATTTCCTTCGCCTCTTCTACAGTCATCGTATTATCAGGTCCAGGTAGATATACTAAATAAATTACATTATCTTGACCATCTTTATCAACTACAACAACGGGGCTATTTAGAAATGCAGTAAATGGACTTAAATTTGGATACTTTGAAAATAAAGGATCCACACTCAAAAACTTCCCAATTCTCGGATTATAAATCCTAAATCCGTAATCATAAACATTACCTTGTCCGTATGGATCGGTGTCGTGTTCTTTTCCGTTGAAGCCGTAGCGGTAGTTAATATCAAATGTGCGCCCCACCAACAACATCCCAAACGGGTCGTGGTGTTTTTGATTGAATAGGTTTCTGACTGTGGGTTGCATGGGTTAATTATATGGTTAAAACGAGGTATTTATTCTGAAAATTGCCTTTAAGGAAAGAGGGATAAAGATCTTTTAACAGGCTGTATTCGCATCGTTTTTTATATGTTAATAACAATTTATAATCTCATTATCAATGTAATTGTCTTATCAATATTCAAGCAATAAATTACACTATCATAACTAAAATAGTAACTTTCCAAATTATTTTCGTTTTTAAAAACATCTTTTGAAATAACAACATCATTTACATATAAATATTTTGCTTCTCCATTTGGAACTTTTATACATTTATTATTAAATTCATTAGCACTCAGATTGTCATACCAAATTAACGGGAAAACGTTAGCCAAGGAGTCGATACAGTCAAGAAATCGTTTGCCTTGCAAATTATTAGAAATATATTGATTTAAATCATTTTCTTGTGTTTCTATAAAAATAAGTTGTTTAAATGAATCATTTTCAATTATAATTCCCGATTTCTTTTCATAGCTTGGTCTTTGAACGCTACAACCGAAATTTATAAAAATTAATAAATATAATATTTTTTTCATTTTGTTATTGTTTTAGGTTTGGGATTGTCGATTTCATTTTGTGTGAAATTAATGCTTTTCCCATCTCTATCTTGAATAAAAGTGGTTTGTATGGTTCCGCTATACCCTTGGTCGGTATCAGAAGGCCTTTCAGATGCATCTAAAAAGTAATTTAAATGATAGATGCCTTCTCCTAATTCGCCAAATGTTTTTCCGAAATCATCATAATGTTCTTGAATGATTATGCCACTCTGATTATTGCCCATTATTGAGTTTTCATATCCTTCATAGGGTTTATTTACTAGTACGTTTTGGCCTGCTATAGAAGTTTCTATAAATTTATTTTCATAATATCTATCTATTAAACCTAATGTGTGAAGTGACTCATGAAAAATTGTCGTAAAATTAGCACCAACATTAAGTTTAATTTTTTGCCCTAGAGTAATTGATTGGACTGTATTAGTAATAACTAAATTACCGCATAATTCCTCACTATTTGTTGTTTCAACTTGGCCTGTATGTGCATGTGATCTATTTATTGCTTTGGATGTTTCAATAATATTTTCATAGTTTGCTAATTGACAATCTGGTTCCGGGATAAATTCGTAATTTATGTCGAATTCTATTGCCCAAACTTTATTATTATCATCTACAAATGTACCGGGCAAAAATAATTTTTGCGCTTCTTTATTTAGACGTTTTACTTTGCTAGGAGTCACACCCTTGCCAGTAATATAAAAAGTAGAACTAATAACTATTTTACCGCCACCGTTAATTGGATCTCCTATTACTGCGACCTTACCATCACGACCATCATTATCAATAAACATAAGTGGTGAATTAAATGCTAAAGCAAATGGAGTTAACGAAGGATACTTTTTTTGAAAAGGATCTATGCTCAAAAACTTCCCTAGCCTTGGATTATAAATCCTAAACCCGTAGTCGTAGATATTACCTTGACCATAAGTTTCAGCATCCATCTCTTTACCGTTAAACCCATACCTATAACTTACACTCCAGCTCCTCCCCACCAACAACATCCCAAACGGATCATAATCCTGTGCGGAAATAACATCTGCTTCATAATAATTAGTAGTTCCATTGGCATCTGTGTCAAATGCTAAGCGGCGGTCGCTTATAACTGAAAGAACGTTTCCGAGGTGATTAGATAATTCATATCGTTTTTCACCTAAGCTTCGGTAAAAATAGTTATCTTCTG
>DAORKJ010000146.1:0-7138 GCA_035439505.1 Chitinophagales bacterium | reverse complement strand
TCTGCTTCGCCAACTTCAGCAACACGAGCTCTAACAAGGTGACCACCCTGATCGCGTAGGTTAATTACTTTATCTACCTCAAGCAGGTCATCAGCTAATTGGCCGTCGATCATAAAAATATCCTTAGGCACATATTCCATGGCAGTTTCATCGAACTCGCCATAAGCGTTTGCAGACAGGATTTGGAATTCAAAATTGCTTCCAATGATTTTACCCTCAAGATTAGACTCAAACTCAGGCAGTAAGCCGCCTGCGCCGAAAAGAAACACGAATGGCTGATCGGCTTTAACCACTTCGATGAGGTCTCCGCTTACATTATCTTCCCGCAATTCATACGTCAGGGAAACCACTTTGTTTTTTGAAATTGACATGACTTAAAATTTGTTAAGGCGTCAAAGGTAAGGATAAAATGCCGTTAATATCGCATGATTTTTGCTGTAAAGGGCGGTTGAAACGGGGATTTCAATCCTATGATCAGGCTGTTTTGAGCAATATCATTACCCTTTATGTTGCTTAAACCCTAATAATCATTAGCTTTGCAGTCCCTTAATTCAATCAAACCTATAAAATATAATTTACCACATATGAAAATGAACATTTTCAAGACTTTAATGCTGCTTGCAGGTTTACTGCTTATTACTTCTGTAAACGCACAATCAACCGGTGGAAATGAGGTATTATTTACCGTTGCCGGACAACCAGTTACGAAGGAAGAATTCCTTTATGTTTACAAGAAAAACAATCCCGACAAACAAAACGATTACTCTAAAGAAAGTTTAGATGAGTACCTCGATTTGTACATCAATTTCAAACTTAAAGTTGCTGAAGCTCGTGCCGAACGCATCGACACTACTGAAAAAGTTAGAGAAGAATTACAGAAATATGGCGACCAGTTAATTAAATCCAACTTCGATAAAGAAGTTTTGGAAGCTGCGGCTTTAAAAATGTATAACCGTCAGCAAAGCGAACGTTTAGTATATCATATTATGATTGCTATCGATGCCGCTGCTCCGGGAGCTGATACTACAGGTGCTATTAATAAATTAAAAGCAGCTGCAGAAAGATTAAAAAAAGGTGAAGATTTTGGCAAAGTAGCTGCTGAAGTTTCTACGGATAAAACAAATGCTACCGACCCAGGTTTAATTGGATGGATTACCGCAGGTCAAATTCCGGATGCTAATTTTGAAAATGCGGCTTTCGAAACACCGGTTGGAACAACCAGCAATATTGTTAAATCTAAATTCGGTTATCATATTATTAAAGTGGCTAAAGAACGCCCATCTCAAGGAACAGTTACTGTTGCACATATTTTAATTAAAACCGGAAAAGAAGCAAAACCCGAAGATATTGCCAAAGCAAAAGTTAAAATTGATAGTATTTACAATTTAGTAAAATCAAATCCGGCAACATTTGAAGAATTAGCAGGACGATATTCTGAAGATAAAGTAAGTGCTGCCAATGGCGGAAAATTAGAACCATTTGGAACAGGTAAAATGGTGTTGCCTTTTCAGGAAGCTGCATTCGCATTAAAAAACCCCGGCGATATTGCTGCTCCGGTACAAACTACTTTTGGATACCATATCATCAAATTAATTGAGAAAAAACCTAATGGTACTTTCGCTGAAGTAAAAGATGAATTAAAAGGAAAAATTGAACGTTCACCTGAATATAAAACTTTACGCAGCGATTTTGTTGAAAAAGTAAAAACTAAATATCCTTTTACTGAAAATTCAGAAGCTAAAAAAGAAATGTTGGCAAAACTCGATTCTAGTTTTGTTAAAAATACATGGTTAATGAGCCAAGCTGCTAATATGAACAAAACAATGTTCTCTATTGGCAACCGCAACTTTACACAAAGCGATATGGCTAGTTATCTGGAAATAAATCAACGTGTTTCCCGCGATAAAAATATTGAAGAGAAATATAATAAATTATATACCCAGGCTTTAGAACAAACATTAATTGAGTACGACCTCAGCGAACGCAATATTGATTTTAAACGATTATTGCAGGAATACCGCGATGGTTTACCTTTATTTGCTATGCTTGAGCGCAAAATCTGGAGCAAAGGTTCAACCGATACAATTGGTTTGAAAAATTATTACGAAGCTCACAAAAATGAATATATGTGGGAAGAGAGAATTGATGCCACTATTTATACTTGTGCTGATGTAAAAACTGCTAAAGCAGTGCGCAAATTAGCAGGCAAAAATCAAAGTGATAAATCAATTATGGATAAATTTAATGTTGATTCAACCGAATTAGTTACTATTAAATCAGCATTATTTTTACCTGGTCAGGACAGCAATGTGGATTTATTAAATAAAACTGTTGGCATTGGTAGTGATATTTTAAATGCAAATGGTTCAATCACCTTTGTGAAAATAAATAAAATTGTTGCCCCTGCACCAAAAACACTTGATGAAGCAAGAGGTTATGTAATTTCTGCTTATCAGGATCAACTGGAAAAACAATGGATTGAAGAACTCCATAAAAAGTATCCGGTTAGTGTAAATGAGAAGGTATTTAATTCAATGGTTCGATAAAATAAATTGAGCTTAAAAAATGTTTACATAGCACTCTTATTAAGCACAGTGGTTCTTGGATGTAACAGGCATAAACCTGAAAAAGACCAGGAACCACTGGCTAGAGTGTACGATAAATATTTATACGTTACCGATATTCAGGGTCTCATTAACGATAAAACTTCTCCTGAGGACAGCGCCCGCATAGTTTCAGAATACGTTGAAAACTGGGTAAGACAAAATCTCATTTTACGCGTAGCAGAAGACAACCTACAATCTGCTCTCGCCAATATCAACAAACAAGCTGAAGCCTATAAAGAATCGTTGGTTATTTATGCTTACGAGCGTCAATGGCTGGCTGAAAATCTGGATACTGTTGTAGTTGACGATTCGATTCGCAGTTATTTTGATAACAACCAAAAGGATTTTACCCTAAAAACGGATATTTATCAGTTAGCTTATGCAGTAGTTCCTGCTGCGGTTAAGTCGGCCGATTCCATACAATATTGGTTTTCACGGGGTATTGAAAAATATCGCCTGCCAATTGAACGTTACTGTGCAGCCAATTGCGAAAGTTTTTCGTTAAACAGCGACATTTGGTTGAATGAGGACGACTTGTTTAAATTGTTGCCTTACGATATGTACGCCGGCGGTAAATTTAGAACAAAAGGAATTGTTACCTATCGGGATACTAGTTTCAGGTATTTTGTTAAAGTTGATGATTTTCATTTGGCAGGAGATTTAGGTCCGTTCGAATATCAAAAAAAAGGCATCAAAGAAATTATTATTAATAAACGGAAAATGGCATTATTGGATAAAACCTATAAGGACATTTATACTGAAGGATTAAAAAGAAATAACGCAGAATACATAAATAAAGAACAATGAAAAAACCAATAATTACCTGTTTGCTTGTTTTTATCAGCGCAATAGCATTTGCTCAACCAACAGCAAATAAACCTATTGTAGATAAAATTGTGGGACAGGTTGGCGATAAAATAATTCTCATGAGCGAAATAGAATCATTCTATTTTGAGCAATTGCAAAAAGGAGAAGTGCCCGAAGATTATCGCTGCCAGGTAATGCAGGAATTGGTTACCCAAAAACTCATGCTTATTCAGGCTGCTAAAGATAGTATTGAAGTAACCGATGATGAAGTGGAAAGTAATATTGAAAACCGTATTCGATATTTTATTTCGCTTTTCGGCTCTCAGGAAAAAATGGAAGAATTTTATGGCAAATCGGTTCAGGAAATTAAAGAGGAATTCAGAGATGATGTGCGCAATTTATTATTAATTCAGCGCATGCAGGATAATATTTTTGGCGAAATGTCGGTATCACCTACAGAGGTGAAAGCATTTTATAACGCCATACCAAAAGATTCGTTGCCATTAATTAATGCGGAAATTGAATATGCTCAGTTGCTCATTATTCCGCAAGCCAACGCCGAACAAAAAGCCATTGCAAAACAGAAAGCGGAAGATATTAGAAAACGTATTATTGCAGGAGAAGATTTTTGTAGCCTTGCCAGCATTTATTCCGGCGATGGTTCAAAAGATGATTGCGGCTTTTTAGGGTGTGAGCCACGCGAAAAATATGTTACCGAATTTTCTGCTGCTGCATTTAAATTGCAACCCGGCGAAATTTCTGAAATAGTAGAAACACAATTCGGGTATCACATTATTAAAATGGACAGCCGCCAAGGCGATAAAGCTTGTTTGCGCCACATTTTAATTATGCCACCGGTAACCAACCTCAATTTTGTTGCAGCCAATAAACAACTCGATAGTATCAGAGCAAATATCGTGGCAGGCAAATTAACTTTTTGTGAGGCGACAAAAAAATACAGCGACGACGAAAACAGCAATAAAACTTGTGGTACTGTTGTGAATCCTCAAACAGGAGAAAGCACCTTCGAAATTGCTGAATTATCACCTGACGATTATTATTCCATTGAAAATTTAAAACCCGGCGAAATTTCACAAGTATTACCTTTCACAACGCAGGATGGTAAAAAAGCAATTCGCCTCATTAAATTAATCGACCAGTCTGCGCCACACTCATTAAATTTAAAAGATGATTACGCAAAAATTCAAAACGCGGCAATGTCGCAAAAACAAGTAGCTGTAATGCGTGCGTGGGTGGAAGAAAAAGCGGCCAAAGAATATATTAAAGTTGACCCTGCTTACAATAATTGCGGTAACCTCGACATATTATTGAACACGGTTAGTAAGTAATGTTATAATGCGTTAATTATTTTTGTTGCAGACAAATATTCAATTGATTTGTATTAATATAGCGGTATGAAGGAATTTAAAAACGATGTGGAAGCCATTGATGCCCTGTCGGCAGATTTTAAAAGGCTGAAGGCGGAAATAGGAAAAGTAATTATCGGCCAGGACGAAGTTGTACAAAATGTTTTGATGAGCATTTTTGCCGACGGTCATAGTTTGTTGGTTGGTGTTCCCGGTTTGGCTAAAACATTATTAATTAAAACCATTTCTGACGCGTTACATTTATCGTTTAAACGTATCCAGTTTACACCCGATTTAATGCCGAGTGATATTACCGGTAGTGAAATTTTAGATGATAACCGCAACTTTAAATTTTTAAAAGGACCTGTTTTTGCGAATATTATCCTTGCCGATGAGATTAACCGTACACCACCAAAAACACAAGCTGCATTATTAGAAGCCATGCAGGAAAAAAATGTGACCATTGGTGGGCATTTACATAAACTCGATTTACCGTTTTTTGTATTAGCTACACAAAACCCGATTGAACAGGAGGGAACCTATCCTTTACCTGAAGCACAGCTCGACAGGTTTATGTTTAATATCATTTTGGACTATCCGTCGTTTGAGGCTGAGTTGAATATTGTTAAATCTACTACAACCGATACCAAAGCCACTTTATCGAAAATTATAGGGGGTGAAGAAATAATTGCTTACCAGCATTTAATTCGCCGCATTCCAATTACCGACAACGTCTTGAATTACGCAGTATCATTAGTAGCGAAAACACGCCCGAATACTGAAAAAGCAGATGCCAAGGCTACACAATACCTCAGTTGGGGTGCAGGGCCTCGAGCATCACAGTATTTAGTGCTTGGTGCAAAATGTCATGCTGCTATTAATGGTAAATATGCACCTGATATTGAAGATGTTAAGGCTGTAGCGCTCCCTGTGCTCCGTCACCGAATAGTGCGCAACTACAAAGCCGAAGCCGATGGTATTGGGGTTGACGATTTGATTAAAGGCCTCTTATAAATTAGCTCAATTTAGAAGTAAATCTGCACACTTAACCATGTTGTAAACATGGCAAATTGGTGTTGTACAAGCGTTAACGGGAACTTATCCCTGCTATTGGTGTTTTTATTGAATATTTAAGCTGCTAATTGACTAAATTTGCGGTTCAATTTTCTGAAACATTTATTGTGAGCGATCAAATCAAGCATGAATGCGGTATAGCCCTCATTCGATTATTAAAGCCACTTTCCTACTACCATAAAAAATATGGCACTCCTTTGTATGGATTAAATAAACTCTACCTGTTGATGGAAAAGGAACACAACAGGGGACAGGACGGTGCAGGTATTGCTACTATTAAAATTGATTCGGCTCCCGGTTACAAATTTTTAGACCGCAAACGTAGTGTAGCCCCTTCGGCTATTAAAGACATTTTTGAAGATGTTTTCAAAAAGGCCAGAAAAATTGAACGCAAAAACCCGGAATTATATAACGATACCGATTGGATGAAAAAAAATGTTCCCTTTACCGGTGAGGTTTTGATGGGACATTTGCGATATGGCACTTTTGGCGGCAACGATTTAGATAGTGTTCACCCATTTGTAAGAGAAAATAACTGGATTACCCGCAACCTTATCGTTGCCGGTAATTTTAATATGGTGAACAATGAATTTTTGTTCCAGCAATTATTAGAACTTGGTCAGCACCCTAAACAGTTTACCGATACAGTGACCGTGATGGAAAAAATCGGACATTTTTTGGACGATGAGGTGCAACGTTTATTTGATGAAAGAAAAGAATATCACGACAATAAAACATTAACCCATTTAATTGCCAGCGATTTAGATATTCAGCGCATTTTAACCCGCGCATCTAAAGATTTTGAAGGCGGATTTGCCATGTGCGGCATGTTCGGTCACGGCGATGCATTTGTTTTGCGTGACCCGAATGGGATTCGTCCATTATATTTTTACCAGGACGATGAAGTAGTTGTTGCAGCAAGTGAACGCCCGGCAATTATGACTACGTTTAATGTGCCTTTCGAAAAAGTAAATGAATTAAAACCGGGGCATGCATTAATAGTAAAGAAAAAAGGTGCTGTTAAAGAAGCCATGGTAATTCCTCCGAAGGAAAAATTATCCTGCAGTTTCGAGCGCATTTATTTTTCACGTGGTAACGACAAAGAAATTTACGAAGAAAGAAAAAATCTCGGTCGCTTTTTAACGGAAAGAGTTTTACAATCTGTTAATTACGATTTCGATAATACGATTTTTTCATTTATTCCCAATACTGCCGAAACCGCATTTTATGGTATGGTAAAAGGTATTGAAGAATATTTAAATAATTATAAGTCGGAGGAAATTA
>DAORKJ010000145.1:0-7269 GCA_035439505.1 Chitinophagales bacterium | reverse complement strand
TTTCCATTATAACGTATTCCTCGTTTTGTACTACTAACTGATATAAACCTGTTGGAAAATTAGTGATGTCAATTTCAAATAATTTTGAATTAATCAACTTATTTTCAAAAATTCTTTTACCCTCAACATTGTATAAATAAATGCTACTTCCCTCGAATGTATTTTCATCGAAAGATATAAATATCGAATTTGTAGCCGGATTAGGCCAAATAAACACATTAAATGGCTTTTCATTACTATTTATTCCATCAAGTGTAAAACTAAACGGTTCGCTGATGGCAGAACAATTGAACAGATTATAAACTTCTACACGATATGTTCCATTTTCTGTTGGCGTATAATTTTGTTCAGTTGCTGTTGGAATTGGTGTTAAGTCGAAATACCACTGATACGCGCTACCAATAACAGAACATTGTAACTGAGTGCCAACAAGATTAATTGTTGGTGTTTCAGGCGTTGGAGCTACGCTTACATTAAGTTCATCCGACTCGGAAATGCAACCGTTCGCATTTGTTATTATTACTGTATATATACCCGAATCCTCAACTTCAATAGTGTTTTCGGTTGAGCCCGTGCTCCAATTAAATGTATATCCCGGACCTTCTAAAGCCGAAATGGTTAACACATCGTCGTCACATATAATTGTATCTGTAAATAGAGGGGTAATATAAACCATTGGGGGTTCATTCACTTCAACAATCAAATCCTCCGAAACTGACGAACATCCGTTCAAACCTGTTCCGGTTACATAATATACCCCTGCACTCGTTATTACAATATCTTCATCTGTTTCACCTGTAGACCATTCATAAGTTTCGGCTCCGTAAGCTGAAACAATTATTGGCAATTCATATGTACAAACCGCTGTATCTGTCTCACTTAGGGTTACAACCGGTGCAATTAGTTCTTCAACGAAAATAGAATCTGAATATAAGGAACATTCGTCAACCTCAACCGTAACCGCATACCACCCTCCAGATGTTACTGCAATAGATTGTGTAGTAGCACCGGTATTCCATAGGTATGTTGCACCTGGCTGTTCCGCCGTAAGTAGGACTTCTCCTTCTCCAGAGCAAAATGAAAGTGAACCGTCAATTAAAATACTATCCGTTACAAAAGTTGTATAATTTAGTCCTAGTTGAATTAAACCTTCACTTTGATTGTTATCTCCGCTATCATACACTTCGATAAAATATTGTTGACCCCCTAATAAATGTACCGTGTCATAATCAAGAACACCATAAGCACCTGCATAAAGTGTTTTCTCAACAGGAAAGGCAAAGAAGTCTTCAATAACTCTTGCATATACTTGGACTCCAGAAGTGGCATTATATAAGCCAAGCGATAATATTCCGTCACAGTCTGGAGTGAATTTAAAATAGTCCCTATCATTATCAATTTCATATAATTTGTTCTTTCCCAAAATAGTAAAACTTAGTGTGTCGTTAACCCCTATTGGATACGCCGACTCATATTCATTATTGCATTCAAATTCATCATTTATAAAACTAATGGTTAAGTTGTTTAAAGCTGGTGAATTTTCCAAACCACCAAAGTTATCATCCTCTTGGATTCGAATAAAATACATTCCTGCACAAACTTGGGCATAATATGTAATATCAAGGGATGAAGTAGTAGACCAAATTTCAATACCATCTTCATTTAAAACCTGCACAAAAAAAGGGCTTTCGTCTGTGTTATTTTGAAAAAATAGCTTTAAAACACCTGTAGAATCAAACCATGTTTTAAAATAGTCCACATCATCTGACGATGCCCCCGGCTCTTCAATAAGGTAATTATATCCATGAATACTAAAACTAATCGTTGAATCTAATGCAATTTCCGAAGCAGTTGGTTGTGAATTATTGCATTCATAAATATCACTTGAATTAAATGTTAAATTTAAAACATTTAACTCTGTGGACATCTCAGACCCGTCTCCTCCATCCTTAATTCTTAAGTAATATTCACCGGGGCAAAGTAATGTAGATTTAGTAATATCGACACCGCCGCCTGAAGTTGGGTGGTAACCATGAACTTCATTTGAATCAAGATCGAATATCGTGAAGTCTATTTCACTATCTAGAGTATTGTTTACAACTTCAGTTGTTAAAACCCCTCCTTCTGTAATATTTAGCAAAAAATAATCAACATCGTAATTGATTTCACCGTAATAAGAATTATAACCATAAAGCATAAAATTTACGGTTGTATCAGTACTAATTGGGAAAGCATCTGCTTGGGTGTTATTGCATTCGCATTGGTCGTTAGTAACTGCATTTAAATTAAATTCATAAGTATCTGCAAAAGTCTCTCCATTATCTTCATATACTTTAATTAAGTATTCTCCAGCACATAATAAAACATCTTTATTCACATCATTACCACCTGAATTGGATTCAGAATAATAAATTTTAGATTCACTATAATCAGTTAAATAAAAAACCACATCCAAACTTGTACCTGAAACAAATACATCAAACTCGTATACACCAGCTGTTTCGACAACCAATTTGTAATAATCAACATCAGCAGCTGGCGATAAAGAGCCTGTGAAAACCAGCGGAGCAGCAATAACAGCAGCTGCGTCCTTGGTATTATTTGGTACATCATCTTGTCCCTTGGCTACTAATACAAATAGTAAAGTATATGCAGAAAGTAACAGTTTTTTCATAACATTTATTTAAGTATTGTTAATTTAACAGGTCCGGTGTTGCCCACTTCTAAAACTTGAATTTTGTTTTGACTATTAGCGGTTAAGTTTGTCAGTAAATCATAGACTGAATTACGATGTGTAACCGTAAATGTCATGACACCATTTTCAAATGAACCTTTTTTAGTAACTACACATTGAGTATCTAACTTGATCCATGCATCAATCTCGTTGATTTGGTTAAATGTGATTCCGGTTATAGTTAATATAGAGGTATTAATGTTTGCAGCGGTTTCATCAGGTAGTGGAATTTTATGCTTATTTGAAGCGATGTAGCTAACGGCTTGCATAATGCCATTCTCCATGGCATCTGCTAACGCAGGGTCGTTATTTGTTGCTTCTGCAAGATTAATCCTCCCCATATAAGGAACCGTAACTCCAAAACTTCCACCAGTGCTTGCTTTCCCTTCAATATTAAATGAATTGGAAAATAAAACATCTCTGGTGCCTGGATCTAATATTTGAATAATAAACCCAAGTTTAACAACATCTTTGCCCACTTTTACCCCGGCAATACTTTTGTCCTTATCTTGTTTTGAATATTCAGTAATTTCACCAGTAACGATAAATTGCTCTTTTAAAAAACTTGATTTACTATCATTTGAATTATTAAACGCGTTAACAGCATTAATATCGTCCATTCCGTTAACTGACTGTAAAACACGAAAACAGTTTGTATTTTGTAGTCCATTGGTCAACATTGTTGCCATATTTTCACCCAACGTGTTGGGTACACTAACTGTATTAATGTTAAAACTCGTTACAGAAAATCTTAAACGATTTTGTAATGGCAAAGCAGAATCACATGTATCGTTTAAATTTTCAATGGTAACTTTGTCGTTCGATTTATCGGATTTAATCTCGTTTTGGGCGAAGCTGCATAAAACTATAAATTGAAAAATTAAATAAGTAAAGGTGTATTTCATATCCAGGTAATTTAGTTAGTCTCTAAACCAAGTGTGCTTGTATTCCAAACAAATTAGATTTGTGTGAATCAACCACCTTGTTCACTAAGTTGGGTAAAAAGTATATTTAGTTACCTAAGGTCTGCTTTTTATAAATTAATAAAATATAAAATAGGTATTAAATTGTAAGTGAAATTTTTAGTATTTATTCTATATCTTATTGATTTTCAATATTTTAGACAACTAACATCTTACCATTTTCTTCGTTTTTTTTAATACCTTTAACCAAATAATTAAATCAATATGCCTGAACTGTTACATAATGCCTATTTGTTAGTTAGCGGTTTAAATAAATCAGAATTACAGTATGTAACTTCCCAAATAAAGAAATTGCCCAAACGCTATCAACAAACTGATGGATTTAGGTTATTCTTTACAATTGTCGATATTAAACAATATAATGAGGAGGAAATTAGATATAAATGGTGGAGAAAAGCGGGTATTAAAAAGGATAAACGATTTATTAATGCCGCACAGAAAGAGATGATTGACTTTGTATCTGAAAATTTAATAAAATATAATAAATTATCGAAAGATTTTCACTACGAAAAATCGTTAATGATTGGAACGGTTTTAGCAAAAAGAAAAATATATAATGCCGCCTATTACTACTATAAAGAATCCTTAGAAGCATTATCAGTAAGTGATCAACCCTATAACCGTGCACATGTTCTACATCAAATGTTTATTGTTTTTCCGCACATTCAAATACCCAATAAAAATTTAGAATTACGTAATTTAATTCAAATTGAAAAAGAAATCGTTAAAGATATATCACTTTTTTACAAAGCTTTTCGGCTATTTATGCATTACGTGCCCTTAATAGTAAAACAAGTTATTCCTCAAGGCGAAAAAGAACGAAATAAAATTAAAGAAATACTTAATCTCGACGTGCTAAAACAAGACTACACCGGCGCTTCATTATTTACTATAATTTATATTAATAAACTTCTTTCTATGGCTCACAAAGTATTAGGCAATATTGAGGAGCGACTTTACTATCAACAAATAATAATTCAACAATTAAATTTAGAAAGAAAATTAGTATTAAAACATATACCTGCCCTTTATATTCAAGAGATATTTGATTTTGCAGACGCCAGTTTAAGTTCAAATAAATTTTCTGACGCAAATTTGGCAATAATTGATGGCGAAACACTTTTGAATAACCTAGAAGAAAACACAATAGAAAAAAAAGCAATTTGTTTACACCTTAAACTAAGCCTTGCGCTAAAACAAAAAAATTCAAAACTGGTTGCGTCCCACCTTGATAGCCTCAACAGTTATTATCAAACTGAAAGTAATAATATAAACAATAATTTTAAAACGGCTTTTCTTTTTTCAATGCTAAAAGGAAGTTATTTTATTAAAGATTACAAGTTATTGAATATAACCTATAATGCTATAAATCAATTGAATAAAGAGTTTATGTTAGATATTTTTAAAATAGCTTCACTTATATACTTAGCAGCGACTTATGAACAATTTGAGCGACATCACAATAACTTAAACATTACCATGCCAAATATATTTATCAACGCAGTACAAAAAAGTAAACCTTTATTTCGGGAAAATAAATACAAATATCGCTTGACAATAATAATTTTCAAGCACATTGCACGGCTTTCGGAAAGCAACAAGATTATTGAACATAATACAATATTTACAAATTTAAATAATGAGTTAGAAACGATAAACGAAAAAGAATTAATTTTCAAAACACAACTGTTGTCAATTTGGGACTATAATTCTTGGATAAAAGAAATTTTATTAAAACTTAAAATTTAATAAACAAGTGCTTGTGGCGCCTATGTCAAGCATTTGTTTTCAAGTTGACGGTCTAACTAATTAGGCCAAACCCACTCCCAAATTCTGAGAGCAGTAATAAAAGTCCACATTTCAATTGTGTTTTACTGTTAACTGAATACATTTCTTAATTCTGTGAAACTGAAATTACTTTCAGTCACCACATGAAAATAAAATTAGCGTTTAAAGTCACCGGTAAACAGCAATTCGTGTAAACTAGGCTAAAACTGGAGTAAAACCGGTATATCCCGGATTATTAATCCTACTGTAATTAAAACTTAAAGCCGGCTCGAAAATCTGGTGACACTGGGAACCTCAGCTCCCCTTTTGTAGTCACATATGCCCCATCCCTTGTGCATCTAATAATTGACTTCGTGTTTATCAATGTTTTTTGATTAATATTCATAAACTGTGGCGAGGCTATAAGGTATTCTCTTTTTATTTGCTTAACACCTTTTGAAATTGTGGCACTAGAATAGATAAAATCCGAAGTTTTTAATTCTTTCTTCAATTGATGTTGTTTAACGAAATTTATTCCCTCAGGTGATTGAGGTACATAATAAAGAGCTTTTGCATATTTATTCTCCGTCGTTACAAATGCTTCGATACTATTTAATTCGAATGATTGCAAATATTCTTGCCACAATATGGGTAGCCTAATAATTTGCACCTCACCCTGTTCAACAAAAACCAAATTTGCAAATAATGTTGAAAAGGATAACGCTTGTTTCTTTTCGGTTTTAATTCGAATCAACAGTTTCTCAATGTCCTCAAATTCTATTGGTTTTAAAAGATAATCAAAGGCACTACATCTTATTGCCTGTATCATAAATTCGTCAAACCGTGTAGTGAAAACAACATCAAAGTTCTTAAACTTAGTATTATACAATACATCAAACCCATTTTTTTCACTTCTTAAATCAATATCTAAAAACACCAAATCCGGTTTATTAGTATCTATTAAAAAAACAGCTTCTTCATAACTTTTAGCAACGCTTATAATTTTAAATTCCTTTTCAAATTGAATTAACACAGAAGTCATGTGTTTGATACATTCAAAGTCATCATCAACAATAATACATTTAATCGTGCTCATAATATTCTTTTAATGGGAAATTCAATGGTTACTTCATTCAAGTTATTAGTTTTTCTGAAATTAAGGTATCCTTTTTTCTTGCTTAATTTACATAATATTTCAATTCTTTTTTTTGTAATGCTCAAACCGCTGGGTCTTTTTTTCTTAGTTTCAACTTCAAAGTAATTTGGGGGTATAATCATATCGTTATTGTCAACTACATTACATAGAATGGTATCTCGCTTAAGTAGCAGAGTAATATCGACTATACATTCTAAAGTCGAGTTGGGTGTGTGATGTGTTACAGCATTTTCCACGATTGGTAATAATATTAAAGATGGGACTAATACATCATCAGTATCAAATTTATTTAAAATCTTAATATTGTGCGAAACCTTTTGATTATAAGTTAACAAAGTTGTGTCTAAGTATGATTTAATAATAGCAAGCTCCTCTGTTAATGTATGGTCCTCTGTATGAGCCAATTCAAATTGTTTTCTATATAGCACTTGTAATTGATTAGCAAATTTCTCACCAAGTGTTGCATCTCCTGCATATACCGCTGTTATCGCTTTAAAAGAGTTGGATATTGCATGTGGATTTATTTGCATAAATGATAGCAAGTTTTCTAATTCGAGTTTGTTAAAACGGTAGATTTGTTTACGTTTATAACTAAAGTAATAAAATATAAAAATAATTAGAATTAAACT
>DAORKJ010000144.1:0-7358 GCA_035439505.1 Chitinophagales bacterium | reverse complement strand
GGATTTTCAAAACAATTGCTATAAGCCATACCCGGAGAACCTAGCACACATCCTGCAAACCAGGAAGTAGGTGAAGCAGGTTCATTAATAGTAAAATCAAATTCCATTGTCCGCCCAAAACCATCAGCAGTTGCAGGCCATGGGAATTTATCTTCAAATGCAAATCCGGTAATTAACTGCCCTACGGGATTACGTAAAACAATGGAATCACCATCGTTGGAAAAATTAAATACCATGTCACCAACCACATTGGTTACATCAGGATATATAGCGCTAAACTGTGCTAAGTTTTCAGCAACAACAAGATAACCACCGGCAGGTAATACGACATTATCGGCAATTTTATAGTTGGTGTAAAATTCTTTATTCCCAATTTGATATGCTGTTAAAACAATATCCACTGCAGTCGGATTATATAATTCAATCCAATCGCCGGAGTTTACAAAAGTATTACTGTTATAATTAACTTCACTTATAACAATACCAAAATCGGCAACTCCGGTGAAATTGGCTGTAAATGTCGTATTGTCCGTAAAATTATTATTAAATGATAGTGCTGTGGCATCTGTAATAAAAGGATTGTCGCTCCAATTAGAAAAGGTAAATCCGGGATTTGGTATAGCAGTCACGGTAACCGGCACACCATCAAAATACACACCGGACCAAGGTAAATTTTCAGGAACAATAGTTGAAATTTTAATGTAGCCGGCACCGGGAGGATTTACTTCTAACGTAATGGTAACCTGATCATTTAAATCAAAATAATTTTCAATCTCGTTGCGCTGAAATCCAACACGTGGTTCAAAAAAATCTTTTAATTCATTTACACCTGAGTTCCAAGCACCCACACTAGGTGCTCCCCATCGACCATATTGTGCAGGAATCTCCGCTTCAATTTCATCAGCATTTACATCGATTAAATTTTCTACAATTTCCCATGTGAAATAATAATTCATTAAATCGGCATACCTGTTTATAAAATAATTTCTGAAATCAGTATTATCAACCAATTCATTCATCATATTAATTTCTTCACTTAGATACGGGAAATTAATCAGTGTCTCTATGCTATTACAAGAAGGACATTCCGAACCGGCTCCTGTATCCCATAAAATAAATTTCCATTTCATATCAGGTTCATACGAGCGGAAACATCTTAAATTATAGGCCATTTCATCGTTGTTTACAAAAAACTGTAACGCAAAATGGTCCACCCAATTTTCAATATCAATTAATTCCAATGCTAATGCATAATGGTCAGGATTAGTCATGGAATGGGTGTTAAAAAAGGTTTTTAATTCGTTATAAGCAGTTATTGTTCCCGCCTCTGCAATGTCCCATACATCTTCTCCTGCGCCACTTCTGATAATATCAACTTTATCAGGATTTACACCTTGATTGTTTCTTAAAAAGTATTTATCTAATTCTTCTCTTGCGGAATAAAGTCCCCAATATTCACCATTAATAAATGTGGCTACGTTTTGATAAGCAGGTGTAACAATATGTGTAGGAGCCGCTAATCTATTATTAATTACATCCTTCATCCTTGCGTTTGAATTGCCCCAATCGTTATTTGCACGTACTCGAAATCCATTTAATGAGTCTAAAGGTTTATAATTTTCAAAAACATTAAAATCATATTCGCTATTATCACCAAAATCTTCATCGGCTGTAAATTGCATGCCTTTTTGCGGATAAACTGCAATGGAAGAATTTCCTGCAGCTTCAAACTTGATATTTTTACTTATTTTTTGAACGTGATCTGCAGTAAAATATTCAACACCCGCCGGTATTTGCGGATTGTCCGGTTCCCAGCCGTCTGCACCATCATATGCTGCTTCACAACTAAATCCTTCATTAAACATATCACAGGAATTAGAACTGATACTAACAACCGGTAATTGTGTTGTTTCATCTATAAAAAATGTTCCCGTAATTGTTCTACTAGGTAATTTGCCGGGTTGTTTTGATACAGCTTTTACTACTTTAGTAGTACTAATTGTAACTGGTGCTGTGTAAGCAATACCATCAACATCCGGCCAATCGCCATTGGTGGAATAAAATATGTCAGTACCACTTATAGTAACATCTATACTCCCTGCATAAAAACCAGGTAAAGTATTAAATACAGGTTCTTCAGAATATTCAGTATAACAGGTTACTGAATTAGGATCTTTTGCAGTTTCGGTATCTGCATAACACCAATCGCCACCATCGGGGATGCGTGCCATTACATCTGTAGCATATACATTACTAATAGTTACGCTGTCAATTAAATTACCACTTTCATCATATAGTGCAACCGTTTCTCCATTACTTAATTTAAAGTTGGTGTGCAAATAATTGACTATTCCGGGGCATCCGTAGCAGTCGCGATTTTTTTCTGAGGCGAAAATCAATAATCGTTCACCGGCTTCGATAATATAATTCGGCAATAACCACTTATTCCAGGTATCAGGATTATCAGTGATGGCATATTGCTGCACATTAATATCAGCAGCACCAATATTCATAATTTCAATCCAATCCGGAAACTGACCATCTTCATCGGCCACAACGCGATTGTTTGGTGCTATTTCATTAATTACCAGTTGAGCTGTAACCAATTGTGGAACAACTACTAATAGTAGGAGGAGCTTTTTCATGTAGCTAATTTAACTATTTATTCATAATTACTTCATTTTGGATGTAATTGGCGCTTTGTTTACCTGCAATTGCCAAGAATAGGGCAAGGAAGTTTAAAATTTGAATGTATTGACATGAAATTCGGCTGAAAACTATATGGTTCTAGCGTGATTGAGATTAAAAATATCGAGCCGAAATGGAGTTTTTACAAAAAAAAGTTATCTTGTGACCTCAAATTTATCAGGTATACACACAAATTTTAAATTTTTACCCTTTTTTATGAAGACCTTAACCAGATTTTTATTGACTTTTTTATGCCTTTTAGGAAGCAAGCAGCTCCTCAAAGCACAAACTGATTGTGATAATGTGACATCAGGAAATGTACCTATTACCGAAATTGGACCGGGATTTTTTATGGGCTATCAGGGCGGGTTATATCCAGGTGGTAGTAATAATATGCCAGTAGCCCATTTAACAGCAGGTAAAAGTATGGCAAATTCTGTTAAACCTCTGAATGAAGATGGCGTTGTAGATTTTGAAAATGGTAAAATTGTATTTGTTTCTTTTGGTGCATCTACAGCCGGCAATACGTTTAATACATTTAAAGCAACAGTAAACGCCACTCCTGATTTATATAACCCTTGTATTAAATTTGTAAATCTATGTATGGGTGGCAAAGGTTTAGAATCGATGATTCCACCGCATAATAATTATTATTGGGCTTATATTGCTGATTCATTAATGCAGGATGCAGAAATATCAGTTAATCAGGTTCAGGTTGGTTGGATGAAAACGGCTTCGAAAGATGATTCCATTCCTGAATTTCCTATGCAGGCTGATTCATTATATGCAAAATATATACCTTCCATTAAACGTATAAAAGAGAATTTCCCTAACATGAAAATTCTTTACTTAAGCAGTCATGCATATGGTGGTTATGCCGGCGAATTATCTGATAATGCCGATTTAGCCGGAGAGCCAGCAGCATATTATGGTGGATTTGCCGTTAAGTGGGTAATTGAAGATCAAATTGAAGGCTCACCTGAGCTTGATTATACGGGTGTTGATGCGGTATCACCCTGGTTAGCATGGGGGCCTTACTTTTGGGCAGATGGATTAACTCCAAGAGTAGCTGATGGATTAATTTGGGAATGCGAAGATTATGAACCTGATGGGGGAGGATTTCATTTATCTGAATCTGGTAAAACTAAAGAATCAGATATGCTGATTGATTTTTTATATAATCACCCAAGCTCAAAAAAATGGTTCCGCAACGGACCAAAATGGAGTAGTTGTGATCCGGCAGGAAGATTAGCTGATGGGTCTATTATTGAAAACGATTCCGAAGCAAATTATTTTGAAGATGCACTTACAGTTTATCCTTCACCAAACGATGGTAATTTTTATGTTTCATGGAATAATACGGTGGAAGGTAATTGTTTAATGCAATTGGTAAGTAGCCAGGGACAGGTTATTTATAATAAAACATTACAGCTTGCAGAAGGTGATGTTAATCAACATATCACTATACCGAATATTCCTTCAGGTATTTATTTTATCAATGTAATGGCAAATAATACAAGGCTGACAAAAACACTTATAATAAAGTGAAATTAATGGAATAAAAAAAAGACCTCAATTGAGGTCTTTTTTTATGTTAAATAAATTTTACTATTATTTTTTTTCAAATAAAGGCTGCAGTGTTAACCACGCTAATGCCGGAAATAAATGCATTGGTGCGGCTAAACCTAAAAATAATTCCGGTGCCATTATATCTAACGGTAAGGAAGTGGAAAGAGGACCATAAAAGCTGGCAATAGATAAGGTTGCTAATAGGATATTAAATACCAACACACCATTTTTCTTGACATATTTGGTAATTACAAAATAACCAATTGCCATTAATACGCCTGCAAAAATGTTTGCGCCAATAATAGAACCATAATTAATGATGGCTGAAAAATCCGTCATCATGGCGAAATAATAAATTTTATCCCAAACAATACAAGCGAGTGATGAAGCAATTGCCGCTACAAGCCCTCTGATTAAAACTGTTTTAAAAGTCATACCCATTATTTAGTTACAGGTACACTAACTGATAATTTGATAACTTCCGATGCTGTACCTCCCGGTTCACCAATTTTCCAGTCGTTGCGGTTTACATCAAAGTTGCCTTTAAATGTAGCACCTGCACTTGTTTTTTCTATTGTAAATGGAATGGTGATTTCTTTTTGAACACCATGCATATCAAGTATCCCTTTGGTCATTAAACCTGTGCTACCTTTGAACACAGAAGTAGAAGTGAATTTAATAGTAGGATAAGTTTCAGCATCAAACCATTTTTTACTCACTGCGTGTTTATTTTGCATGCCGTTTCCGGTATTAATTGAATTAACATCTATTGTTACATCAAATTTAGATGCACCTAAATCATTTTCATCAAAAACGATACTGCCTTTTAAATCGTTGAATACTCCTGATGGGTCGGCACTGCTAAATGCCACTGAATAGCCATCTGCAATTTTCCAAGTTTGTGCCGATTTAAAAGTGAAGGCCGAGGCGAGCAACAATACAACTGCTGCTAAAGGAAAGATTATTTTTTTCATAGTTTATTCATTTTTAACCGTAAATGTATGTATATACATTTAAGTTCCCAAAAATAGGTTAAATTTAATTAAATATGTTCGGGAGAGCTTGGAATGCCCTAAAAACGGGCTATTCAGGGAACCGATAGCCGTTGAGAAACATTTGGCTGACGTTAAAAATCGGATATTCACCAGGTCCAATTATGAGCATAACAGCCAGGTTGTTGCCATCTACCCAGCCCTTAATCTGGAAATGGGAGCCTGTATCGTCAATCCAATAATCGATAACACCAACAGCTTCGGGGTTGTATTCTGTGGTATGTCCTCTGCCATAACCGGCAGCACTTACTATAGCAAAACTGGATTGTAAAAAGTCCAAATAAGAAATCAGCAATTCTTCATTGAGCGTTTTATCATCGCCAATACTTTCTTTAAAATCAATGGCAATAATGGAAAACAAAAAACTATCCACCTCTACATCTGCCATATAAACTTTTGAGCTATCTTCAGAATAGGTAACACTAAATTCAGGTTCTCCCGGAAAATAGGCAGCAGCACCACTGTCGCCGATATCGTATTTGGTAAATCTTGGCACCTGCGCATAAACAAGGGTAAAACAAATAATACTCAAAGTGAATAGTACTATTTTTTTCATGTCAATAAAGGTAAAATAAAAAAGCGGCATCATAGTGCCGCTTTATAAAACATTTTTTTATCATCAATCAATCATTACTTTTTTTACTATTCGGTTTCCTGTTTCATCATGAATTATTAATATGTAATTACCCGGAACCAAATCTGTTACCTGCATACTAGTTGTATTATTTTCTATGTTCATCATTTTCACTGCTCTGCCATTCAAGTCATATAATGTAGCATATGTTGCTGCATAAATAGTTGGTATTTCAATATTCAACACCACACTTGAAGGATTTGGATATACAGTAGCCTCGAAAACAGGATTGATAATTTCTTCAGCAACTAAACGCAATGGTGCAGTAAAAATATCAACGCGTTTGGTATTGGTTGGTGTAGGATATCCATAAAGAATAGTTCCTCCTGCAAAAAATCCTTTACTGCCAACTGTTGCTGCTGCAACACCTGTACGTGCAATGGATAAATTTTGAGTTGACCAACTGTTTAAAATTGGGTCATAAATTTGAACCAAGTTGGTATAAGTTCCTGCAGGCACTAAACTACCTCCAGCAGCATATAATTTACCATTAATTACACTTAATGAAAATCCGGTAACATTAGTTGGCATTGTAATCGTATTCCAGGTATTGGTTAATGTATTTAACACATATACATCATTCGCATTTCCACCTTGTCCGCCACCAAAATAGGCGTTATTTCCAATTACAACTGATTTCATACCTGATTTTGCTATTGGCAGATATACTACTGACCAGGAATTAGTAGTTGCATTGTAAATATCCACATTGGTTACATCTCCCATATTACCGGTACCTCCGGCAAAAATGATTAAATCACCAACAACTGCAACTGCTATATTTTCACGTTTTTTAGAAAGTGTGGTTTTTGTCCAAATACCGGTTGTTACATCATATATATCGGCATTATTAGCTGGTAAAATATTGTACATCATATCCCAATACCATCCACCTGCAAATACAATTTTATTACCAGCTGCACCAACAGCAATATTTGATCTTGCTTTTGATAATTTAGCAGAAGTTCTGGCACCGGTAACGGCATCAAAAATATCTACCTTATTATACATATACACAGGACCGGCAATGTCAGTTCGTCCTGTACCACCGGCAAAAACTACTTTATTGCCAATAGCACCTGCTCCGCCAATTTCTCTTGCAGTAGATAAATTGAGTGTAGACCAGGTATTAGTAACGCTGTTGTAAACATTTACTGTTTTGGTGTATTGAGGGTCGGCAAAATAACCATATTTACCACCGGCAAAATATACTTTATCGCCATAACTCACTACATCAATCATGGTGCGAGCTATTGTTAAATTACCATAGGTATGTACACCGGTTACTGCATTAAATACATTCCATTCAGTACCATTTGAAAAAACGGCACATGTAGAGGTGGAAGCTGCATACATATTGACAGCTGCCGTATTGGTTGAATCTATTACCCATTGGGCTTTGCCAAGGCTAATAA
>DAORKJ010000143.1:0-7548 GCA_035439505.1 Chitinophagales bacterium | reverse complement strand
ACGGCCATCTATTGGCGAAATATTCAACAATTCGCGTTCATCCATTGGATTCAAATTTTAGGGTGCAAAGTTACGGAAAATAGGGTGATATGGGGGTATTGGAGGGGGCTATCCAAGCCAAAAATTTACATAAATTGACATTATGCCTGAAAAATCCAAGAAAAACCGCCCAACCAAGCTAATTTGCAATTTACCCAGGTAATGGTTTATTTAAAAATAATGAAATCTACTGGTTGCAGGTTTTATTAGATTTAAGCTCCAATCAGTCATGCAGGATTCTCTACTACTTGCTACTTTGGCGGATATTTTTTGGATACACCAATGAATTAACTCATGTATTGGAATATACCGAACCACAATTTTATGTAAAGCGCCTTGTCCGAGAGAAATTTGTAAATGCCGAAACACGAAAGATTATTATTGGCCAGTTGCCAACCAGAGCAATCGATAAAAGTATGTTCGGTGAAAATTTAATTGCGCAGATCATCACTGATAAATATGTCGGCCATTTACCCTTATATCTCCAAATAGAGCGATATAAACGCTCAGGAATGACCTTATCATCATCTACCTTAAATGATACGGTAAAAAATAGTTGCAACCTGCTAAAGCCTTTATATCAGCATTTAAGGGCTGAAGTTTTAGCAGATAATTATCTGCAGGTGGATGAAAAACCGATAAAAGTATTAGACTTGACTACCAAAGGAAAAACGCATCGCGGTTATCATTGGTCATATCATGCAGTAAAAAAGCAATTAATTTTATTTGATTATCGTGAAGGTCGTGACAGGGAGGGTCCGGAGGCATTATTAAAAAACTTACCAGGTTATTTACAAACAGATGGATATCAGGTATATGATAGTTTTGCAAAAAGAAAGGATATAATCCTGCTTGGGTGCATGGCGCATATGCGTCGTAAATTTGATGAAGCAAAACAGAATGATCAGAACCTGTCGGAAAATGCATTGTTGCTTATACAACGATTATACATTATCGAAAAACATATCAGAGCCTTCTCATCACTTTCTGAATCAGAGATCATGCAGTTAAGAAAGGAAATGTCACTGCCTGCCTTACATGATTTTGAATTATGGTTGAAAATGCACCTGACCGATACGCTTCCTAAATCAGCTATAAGGCAGGCGATCCAATATGCATTACCCTGTATTGAAAAACTAAAACGATATACCGAACAACCTTATTTACAAATTGATAATAATCTGGTTGAAAACACAATCCGTCCTATTGCCACCGGCAGAAAAAATTATTTATTTGCCGGCTCACATGAAGTTGCTGTGTGCGCAGTGATGATTTATTCTTTCTTTGGCACCTACAAAATAAATAAAATCAATCCGCAACAATGGCTGGCTGATGTCTTAGTTAAAATAAATGATACAAAAACCACTGAGCTAAGCAATTTACTGCCTGCAAACTGGAACAAACCTAATACTTAAATTATTTTACTAATTTTATTAATGGGATGTAGTTTACCGAATGGTTACAATGCAGAATGAATTTGGGAATGACAATTACTTCCCTTTCGTTTTGGAGGCACTGAAAAAAAAGTAGCAGATTTACATTTTGCGACAAATTAACCCTCAATATATTTGTTAAAATGTCGCAATTACCAAAAATTCTAATCGGGGAAAGAAGGAATATACAGCAAATTGATACATTTTGATTTAAAGGCAATTCTGGCATAATTTTAACTGTTGGCAGGAAATATATCAGACGAATTCATTTCAATTCCATTGGTAGACTCTTAACTGATGAATAAAGGTAGATTTTATGATACAATTCCTATCACTCCACTTGAACGGTTTTGCAATTCGTGCTGTTAAAACGTAGCTAACCAATTCAATTAATGCATACTAAATCAGGTGCAATGGTGCGAGTTCACCTTTCACTTCATTAACTAAAGGCTATTAAACTGGTGAATTAACAATGTTGAAAATTACAACTAAATTAATCCTCAATTAATGCGCAGTTACGCAGGTTTGACTTTTTTTTAAATAAACAACTGAATGTAAATTGCTGGCGACTGCTTGATGCCGTTAAATTTTTAATATTTTTGTTGATTGATTTTTGCTGTTCAATAAATAGTAAATTCCTGAAGGGAGGCTTGCTAGATTAATCGTAATGGTTTCGCCTTCTGAATTTAAAATGTCGTAATATATTTTCTCTCCAAATAAATTTACAAGCTGAGGCATTTCAAAATAGCTGTTAACCCCAAAAATTGACACAATTCCAGTTGTTGGATTTGGATAAATTAAAATATCATTGGGAATAACAATTGAAACAGCCAAATCACTGGTATCAATTCCTCCGCCATTAGTTGTTTTATATATTTTATCACATGTTAATACAAAACAAGTATCAGAATTCAAGCAATAAATTCGTGAAAAATTTGAATGATCAACCGGAAAATCTGTTTTAATCCATGAAAGACCCCCATCTGAAGTTTTAACAATTGTGGATTCTACAGCGTAGTCAGGTTCAAATGTTGTTTTAACTCTTACACAAAATCCAACCGAATCATTTACAAATTCAAGAAATCCAAAGGCTGAATTTTCTGGATATTCAATGTCTATTAAACCCCACGTTTCACCATAGTCAACACTTTTCCAAACATGATTTTCGATGCCGATTCCGTATCCAATTCTTGAACTGGGAAATTCAATTTCATAGACTGGTCCGTATTTACCTTCGTCAGTCTGCCATGTTTCACCTCCATCAATGCTCTTATAGAGTGATGAATACACTTCATCCATTAAATAACCACAGACGAAGCCTGTGTCTTCTGTTGTGAATTGTATATCATAGGGTGTACCTAAACCAAAATATGAGTCATGTTGGTAGAAATCAAAATTATCTGTGCCTAAAATAACATGTGGAAAACCAGTCGTAGAACCTAAGAGTCCATACATTTTACCGTTCTGGATGAAATCTATGCGATCGAGGGGTTCTGGTTCGTCATTTAAATTTGTTAACCACGAACTCCCTAAATTATTAGTAAATAATATTTCTCCACCTTCTGATGGATTACAACATATTACGCCACTGTCAGTACTCGCAAAATCAACAAATTCGAAAGAACCTTTAAATGATGTATCTGCCTCCCAACTATTACCTGCAGTTTCTGTTTTTAATATCAAATCTTTAGCAACAACAAATCCAATGGAATCCGTAACAAAAACTAAATCCTTCAGACACGAAACATGGTCAATCTCGTAAATTTCAGTCCATTGCGTCAATGCTATATTTGGAAATATCAATGCGATAAAAAGTAGTTTATTCATATCAATTTTTAATTACCTTCAAATTTACAACCGCATCATCTGTTATCAGGTTTAGAAAGTATAAGCCAGTATTCAGAGACTCCAAATTTACTTCTAATTGGGTAATTATTCCAATATTACTTATATCAATAATTAATTGGCCAGCGCTATTATATAATTCATACCCTAAGAAAAATGTTCCCTCAGCATCTACTGTTACTAGTCCATTTGTTGGATTTGGATATAGTATTAAGTTCCTCTCATTGTTTACTTCGATATCCGTTGTCACATCGGGGAAAATTGACATATCAAACGCATTTATATATCCATCAGCCCTGCCACCCATAAGATCCGGATAATAAACTGGAATAGGATAATAATATGATCCTCCAGGGTCACACACCGGTTGATAGTTAAAAGTTACATCATCATAATCAAATAATTCACCACCTACATATAAACGTTGAAATGTTGGATCATAGTCTAAACAACTAGAATAATTAAATGCATTATTTCCGAGCAAGGTTGACCAGACTAGGTCAGTTTCAGCATTAAACATTGAAAGAACCGAAGTCTCTTCAGACTCGGCTATATTGTCATTATACGCTCCGTCAAATGATTCTATACTGTAACTTTCTGGGTTATCAAATGTGTATCCACTTACGATAAAATAATCGCCAAATGCAGCCACGTCATATAGAGCATCGTGTCCTTCACCCCCCAAGTATGAAGCCCATAATCGAACTCCTGAAGTTGTAAACTGCAAAATAAATCCTTCATTATCGTCAGTAGTAATGGCATCGTAAGTATTATCTATGAATCCTCCAGCGCTATAAGTTGGAAAATGCGGAGATCCAGAATCTAGTTCTCGAACTTGTCCAGCAATATAAACAAAATCAGAATTAGCAGCAATTCCATATGCCTCTTCTGCACCATCTGCTCCAAAATAAGTACACCAATCTAAACTTTTTGTTGGCAGGTCAATTTTTGCTATAAATGCATCGGCTGTTCCACCAAAAGTTTCTTGGTATGCCCCGATAGTAGTCGGAAATGCAGAATTATTTGTTGTTCCAGTTAAATAAATCTTATTGGTATTCTCATCTATACAAACGTCTCTAATAGCTTCATATAAAATACTTCCTCCTCCAAATAAGGTACCCCAAACGGGTTCAAATATTTCGTTAAGTTCTATTATACATCCTTGTGCACCAGTTATCGCATAGATATCATCGGAACCGATATCGTCGAATTCTAAAAAAGGAAAATCAGCACCTCCTTCTGACCTGCCAACAAGAATTAAATGATTGTTTTTTGTACAAAGTATTCCATTAATATCATTATAGCCCTCATCACCGCCAATAAACGTTAACCAGCCTAAAGACCCATCTATATTCAGAAACCCCGCAATTCCATCAACAACTGGCCCACTACGTGTGCTCTTGTAAAGATCATTTTCATTTCCAGTGTCAAAATCAACGGCGGTTAGAAGAGTAGGACTATCGCTACGACCTGCAAAAAATAATCTTGTACCATCGGGACTTACGCAGAGTCTTATCCCTGGCTTTGGAGCATCTGCGCCTTCATTTCCTTCACCTCCAACATAGGTTCCCCAATCAGCTGAATAATCATCTCTAAATTTTTGGATAAAAAAATCCCAATATTCACTCGAAATGTCATTTATGTATGTTGTTGCATCTGGGAAAATATGAGAACCAGTTGATCCACCAACATATAATCCAGAATGAGGTGCATATTTGATATCTTCTAAATAATCCCATTCGTCTCCACCGTATACTGTTCCCCAAATGACATTATTATCACAGCCTTCATCAACAACGCCCTCGGCAAACTTTATTTCGATAATTAGTGGTAGCTCATTATCATATGCACCTAAATCAAAACCAATCTCAAAATCATCAATTTCTACATAATCAGCATCCCAACCTAATGTAACCAAATCACCTTCTGCATCGATTTGATACGCGTCTGCAACTTGCTGGGTGAGCGATCCCAACTGACTGACAATTTGTAATTCACCACCACCTAAAATATTTATTTCCTCAGCCCCGTCGTATAAAATGGAAATAGGGTCAAGTTGCTCGCTCCATCCGGGCTTAATAATTAAGTAATATTTTAATCCAGAATTATCAAAATAGTATTCCAAATCAACATTATCATACAGTTCGGGTACAATTAAGCGATCTGCACTTCGTATATTTCGTATTCCTTCCAAGCAATGAGAAAGATAATAATTTAAATATTCACCACCTTGACTAACAGCACGATGAATTTCAGTTGATTCCTTGCCCCCAACAAAAGACATATCAATTCGGGTGATTGTATCGTCCTCAACAGTAGTATCAACGCGAGCCCAAACATAACTCAATTTGTTGTCGAATAAGTAAAGTGAGGGTGAAAATCTTTGCGTATAGAATTTAATGTCAGGTCGTAAGTCGTCTTCTGAATCTATTATTTGACCTTTATTTTCAAAATAAGTAAATGCGCCGATATGCTCGGTGTCATCATCCGGTGGTATAATAAATGAATGAGTGCTGTATTTAATTAATCGATTAGTGGTAGCTGATAGTCCATAAGATTTTCCACCTACATAGAACACGTCATCCATATCAGCTTTCACAAAATTGACTTTGTCATCAGCCTTATCTGGACTATCATATTGCTCCAACCAAAGCAAATCTCCCTCAGGATTATATATTGCTGCTATAAAATCTAAACTTTGGCCATTATCTATATTGCCTGCAATTACGATATTTCCATCTGTAACGCTGCTAATTTTTAATCCTACAACATCTAATCCTGCGTTAGGGGCATCTATTTGTTTATACCATTGAAGTGTGCCCGCACTATTATATTTTACTAACAACATAGAACGAGTTTGATCTTCATTTGTAACCCAACCTGTAACGTAAACATTATCTTCCAAATCCACAATTACTCCATGCGCTTCGTCATCTAATTCTGCATGGTCATGGTTCTTTACCCACACCAAATCAAGGTCTGGTTCTAATTTAACAGTGCGCATATTAAAACCTTCATCTACTACTGCAGCGCGACCTGAAATATAAATATTTCCTGAGGCATCAACATCAGCACTATAAACTTGGTCAAAACCACTTCCTGATGCGGAGTTGCGATTTGTATTAACCTGTGCGCCGGTACTAGCGTTATACTGCACAGCGGCGAAGTCCCAATCTCCAGGTGTATTTTCACTAGCACCAATGACAACAACTGTTGAACCTGGGCCGTTCCGTACAATTGCGGCAGCATCTTGATCAGAAGCGTAGTCGTATCTTGACGTCCATTGTGCTGTTCCGGATGAATTATATTTTATTGTGCAAAAGTCACCGAGCGTTGTACTACCATAACTATAGCCTGTCACATACACATTGCCTGAACCATCTACGTAAATATCTGTCGGGATATCATAAAAACTCCCTGTTCCATTATAGGTAGCAGTCCATTGTTGTGTGCCAGAGGAGTTGTATTTTATAACCATATAATCATATTTATTTGTTCCATCAACCCACGTAGCTGCACCAACATATACATTTCCCGAACCATCAACTTCAATTGCAGAACCGTAATCATTTTCATCTGCATTATCCTTTTCTACCTCCCATTGAACCACACCAGATGAATTATATTTTGTCGTTAAAATATTTGCCTTTTCTGTAGCAGATATAGTGTTCGTCGTTACATATATATTACCAGAACCATCTACTTTAGATGCACTATAATCTATAGTGTCCGGCATGCCTGATGTTTGCACCCATTCTTCTACTAAATAAATTTGCCCTTTTACATTTGCCGTAATAAAAAAGCAAATAAGAATTGCGATTTTCGGAAAGTAGAGTAATAAAGTTTTCATAATAATTATTTTGAGGATTAAATAAATATTTATTGAAAATTATAAATTACTGAATGAATTACAAAATTTAAAGTGTTAAAGTTGGTGTATTTTTCACAAATTCACGGTTTACCGTGAATCCTAAAAAGTAGACACTAGTTATAATATATAAAAATAAATAATTAGATATTTTATCCAAAAAAAAACGATTTAATAAATTTAATTTTATTTAAACTGTAATCATTTATGTTTCTTTTGAGCGCGAAATTTATCACCTTAATCCATCAATCAAACTAAATTCCTGCATCTCCATACACTTAAAATGGCCTTTAGGGCAGACTTCAAAACCAATTTTGGAACAAGGGCGGCAACTTAGCTTTGTAACCTCAAGTAGAAGCCCTG
>DAORKJ010000142.1:0-7568 GCA_035439505.1 Chitinophagales bacterium | reverse complement strand
TTGCGTAGCGCTGAGTCTGCTTAGTTGTTCGATAGATAAATAATTTTTCGCTTCGGTGCTTTCTTGTTGTAAGCTGCACTAGCGTAAAACAATGAGGCCGGAGTTTGCGATTTTGGGGTTGTTTTTATTTGTGGATTGTGGGTTCATTGGAATAATAGCATCGAATGGGATGTATTGTATAACATTATCATTGCCGTCAATTTTGTTCATTGGCTGATAAATTAATCATACTTTTTGTGGTTGTCTGTTTGTAGCATTTAGTTGTTGAATAAACTGCCCCTAAATTGTTTTTGAATTGTCATTTTTTTTATACTAACTTGCTTATTTGCCGTGCAATAAATATATTTGGATTAATAATCACCCAATTATTACTCGTCATGAAAGCCAATTTTTTTACCCTAATTATCACTGTTGGAACTATTTTATTGGTTTCCGGCAGTTGCGAAAAAACAATTGAAGTGGATTTAAATGCCCAATATTTAGGCAACTACAAAATTGAATACACCTACCTGTACCCTTATCTGGACACAAATGGATGGAATTATAATACTGTTTCATCGATTGACAACACTTGTGAATTAACAGAAGATGAAAATGGAGATTTACTATTAACCAATTTTAAGTTTTTTGACGACATTCCCATGCATACTTATATTGAGAATGATAGTATTTGTGTACCCTATTACAATACCTATGCCGGAGGGGCAAGTGCGCATGGTTATCAGGCCTTTGGCAATGTAGTAGACGGTCAATTTATTTTAGAAATTTACAGCTCCTACTATGACTGGAGTTTAATGGCACCCATTGGGCTAAACGGCACTGCTATTGCAACTAAAATTGATTAATGTCATGCATTAACAACGGGTTGTCGTTGAGCATCCTGACAATTGACACCATTTCGAGAACTTGGATGTAATTGAATTTGCTCATCTTTTTACTGCAACGTTTGATAGTGATTTTAAAGTAAATAACCCGCTTTTATCCACTTTTTTTTGATCTCAATAAAAACATAATCTGTTCTATCATTTATTGGCGTATACGTTACACCCAACCTATTACAATTTTCTAAAAAATCGCCCATCCCTATTGCATTTCGTCTACTAATTAAATTTTCTTCGTCTGCAATGGGATATAATTGTAAAGGTATATCATTTCTATCCTGTCCCGGTTTAATTGTGCGATGCGCTTGTGTGCCGTAAAGTTGAACGTTTTCCGTGTAGGACAAATAACGGTCAATCATCATAGCGGCTTTTGTTAAGTCTGCTTCACCCTCTTTGGCAGCAGCGATGAATAAGGGTAATATCTCCTTCATAGATTCAGCTCTGTCGTGCTGGAAAATAAAAAAAACTGCATCACCACCTTCGCTTCCTACTTCGCTATATTTTGGCCAGCCGAAGGATTCAATCAGGTCGTTTAATCTAGATAAATGAGCATCATGAAGCTCAATATCAGTTATGGATTTTTCATTTAATTTATTATTTTTTTTAAATGTCCGATAACGTTGGTCTTCAATCCACATCATCCATAGTTCATATCCCAAATCTAATTTTGTGATGCCGGGATTACGTTGTGCATATTGAAGTTGTAATAATTTCTCAATTTCTCTCCATTTCGTCGTATCTTCTTTTAATATATTAAAATCTGTATCAGTAATTACATCTTCACCTCTGGCACCTTTAACAATGGCATTTTTCAAATAGGGAAATGCCAACTCCTGATTTTTAAGCAAAGCGTAATAACAGGCTGCTTGGTAGTAATTATTTTGATGAATAGTATCAACAGCAATTTGATTTAAATAATGTTGAAGGGCGAGATTATAATTTTCAGGGTTCCGAAACTGTGTGGTATCGGTAGCTTGCTGACTATATGTAAGATTGTAATAAAAATAGCATATTAACATAATACCTATTTTCATTGTAAATCTTTTAATTAACGGAGACATTAAAACTTCGGGTGTTAAGTAATTAATTATTTAAATATTGTGGTAACAACCTAATTGGGGTCGACATTTTTGTAATTACTAAATAATCAAATTGTTTGTCACGATGGAGTTTATTATAAAAGGCTGCCTTTTTTTCTGGCTGCTTTACATATATCGCACCGATGGCGTTTATGTAAACATTACGTTTTAAGGTATCACATCGAATTAGTTCAATCGTTTTCCCACCAAAATCCAATTCCTGAGCAATCGTTTTTTCAATTGGATTTAAGGTCATACTCACCAATTTACGATCAGCCACTGCATCATAATCTACCGCTAAAAATGTCCCTTCTTTAAAGTCAAGACCTACACAAACATATTTATCGCCATAAGCATCAGACAAATATTGTCCCATTGGTTTGCCGCCTTGTTTTTTGAGATGACCGTTATGTGCCCAGATAATCAATTTAGTTGTATCATCACCGTTTTTATAAATCCATTTTACAAATTGCGCCATATTTTCATTGCGGTATGCATCTGTGTTAAACGTTGTAGCTGATAATTTATTGAGTTGGCAGGTGATAAAATATTGCAACCTCAAATCAATAGTATCACTTGCCAAAGCAAGGGAGTTGGATAAATGTTTGATGTCACTAATTTTTTGTTTGGGACTTATATTACCTTCCACGATTTCAAACAATTGTTTGCCTTCATTGGGGTAATGTTTTATGATAGTGTCTTTTTGAGCATATAGTTTCGAATATTGTGCATCCATTCCATAAAATCGGATGCCATCATCAGGATGCAGCTGATTATACATCATCATCCATTCTAGTATTACTTTAAAATCCTCATGGACCCAAGGGAAAAGTCGCAGATCCAACATCAGTGAATCCAAATTGCCTTCGCCGGTATGTAAATAATGATTCATTTTTTCACAAGCTGCAAATTCAGCTTCCAAGATAAAAACACGGTAATTATAATTTGTAACGAGTTGTTTTACTATCTCAGAGCGAATTTTAGTGAACTCGGCGGTGCCGTGTGTTGATTCTCCCAGTCCGATTAGTGTTTTTTCAGTGCCGAGGGTGTGACAAAGTGGTATTAAATCGGCATACGTAGCAGGTATTTGTGCTATTGTATCAGTGTTACTTAAGATGCTGATGAATAAATATGTAAAAAGTAAACGCATGCATTTGTAATTTGAAATAACCTCTATTGTAAAACACTTAATTTCTTTACAATTAGAAGCAACAAAGTATTTAAAGTGAAACTTTGTAAAAATACAAATTACATAACAAATTGATTTTTCATGAATCAGGGGTAAAAGGTTGCCTCATTTAGCCTTTTTTACAAGTTCAATCGTAAAATCTCTCACCACGTCAATTTTTTGTAAATATTCATCAATACTCTGGTTAATATAATAATCAGGTAATATTCCTGTTTCATCAGGCAATGTTATAGCCAATGATTCATGAGTGTTATTTGCCACGTAATAAACAAGTTTAGTATTTGACAGTCGGCAGGTAGTCATACCCGCAGAACAAAACTGATTGGAACCTAACTCTTCGCCCACGATGGTGCCTACATCAAAATGTTTCACTATTGACATAAAATGTCCAGTTGTAGAATTCCCATGTCCATCAATAATGAAATAACTTTTACCTTTAAATCTGTTTTCAAATGGATAAATTAATTCCTCCCCTTCAATTTTGCCTTGTTTTCCTTCAAATTGTGCATTTGAATAATATGTAAAAGGCTCATCAAGCAAATATCGCAAAAGATGTATACTGGCCGATTGCGACCCGCCACCATTAAATCGTAAATCAATAATTAAGTTATCTATCTTATTTTTATTAATTACCTGAAAACTACTATCAACAAAATTTTTAAACACATCGAAGTCGTTCCATCTATAATAATTAAATGAAGCTATTGTAAGGTAAGCGGCAGAATTATCGGGCATTAATTCCAAGTCTAAAACACTATTTGCATATGTTAGCGATTCATCAAAATAGGGTTCTTCTACAGCAGTTGCCGGCTGTAAATATATTTCTTTATTTGAACTCGCCACTTTTACACTATATGTTTCAGGAAAATTAAAGGCGTAGGCCATTAACGTTGAGCTCCACATATTAAACATACGGTTTTTAGTTGTTTTGATGTATCCTTGTGAGGCAATATGCTTATAAATATCAGACATAAAAGTGGATGTATTAACTCCATTAATGCTAATTATTTCATCTCTAACCTTTATAGATTTGCCGTTATTCATAGCATCAACCACGTATAGTTTGTCATTTACCCAATATGTTTGTAATGGAAATTTTTGAACGGGCATTAGTAACGATGTTTCGAAATTAAAACTACCCATATTGGTATGCGAACAATGCACATTGGCAATAATTTCACTGCACATCCAAGCAAATTCACCAAAAGTAGTGCTATCGGTAATGAGTTCTTTTTTGGATTCAATAGCTTGCCAAAATTTTTCTTTTGAGATAAACTTTAATGCATTTGGATGAATTTTGAGCAATGTATTACCAAGTTGCTCGAGGTCTTGTTTATACGCTTCAGCCAAAAATACTTGTTTAAATTTTTCAGTAGGTGATAGTTTGACTTTGTCGGGAAACAAGATAAGCTCAATTTGATCTTCAGCATTAAAATTATCAGGATTCAAGGCTAGCGATTTTTCATAATTCTTTTTTGCTTGTTTCAGGTTGCCGTTTTTTAAGTAGGCCTCACCTAAACTATCATATGCGTTCGAGGAAGCAGGAAATTCAGCCACCACCAATTTGAAAATTATAATTGCCTCTTCAATTTTATTGTCCCATAAATAAGCATAACCAAATAGGTTGAGCTCATCTTCATTGCCGAAGTTGTAGTATTGTGCACTATCTTTCTTTAGTGTATAGTAAAGTTTAACCTTTTCTTCAACAGATAATTGAGCACTTTCTTTTAGTCTTTGTACAACAGAAAGTTTTTCATCACTGCTCATTTTTGAGTTAATTGCCCCCTCTGGTTCACCGGTAGCAGCGTTTATACCACATGAGGTGATGAAATTTATCACAACAAGCAAAAACATCTGAATTATCCATTTTTCCATACTGCTATATTTAGAACGAAAGTAAGACCCTTCCTTAAAATACAATATTTTTCAAGGTAACTTAATGTAAATTAGTGTAAAAATGCAGTGAAAGCCCACTGTATTAGGGTGCTGCTGCTATATTTGCAATATGTTAAAAGCGTCTAGGTTTAAATTTGTTTACCTTATTTTTTGCCTCATTACTTCAATTGTAACATTAGTTGCTCAAACAAATGATAGTGATAAACATACTTTGAATGCCATGCGCATTATAGGTCATGAACTTCTGCTAGATGCGTCAGACTCTACTTCACGCGTTTTACCCGTTATAAAACAATCCAATACTTACACTATTCAATTTGCCACAGAATTTCAATTTCTGCCAAAACAACTATTTGAAACCATTGATAGCGTTATTAAAGCAACTAATATTGCCTCCAGGTATATTGTTGAAGTTGAAGTATGTACTACAAAAGAAATAATTTACAGCTATGAAGCCGGGCGTTCAACCCTTGCTGAAATGATACCATGCGCCTTTAGAGAACCGGAAAAGGCTTGTTATTCGGTTGCCATAACAATTTTAGAAACCAATGTTGCAACAACCAGCGACATAAAGAAGCCATATTTATCAATTCAATTTTGGATTCCGGGTATTGCAGTAGTTATAATTGCCGCTGTTTTAGTGATAGCACTTTTTCGGCGTAGGAAACAGGAAGAGATAATAAAAACCAATGGACATGCAATTTTGATAGGAGCATATAAATTTGACCCTGTCAATTCCGTTTTATTGACACAGCAAGGTAAAGTATCGTTCAGCGCAAAAGAGTCTGAACTATTACAATTATTAAATAAAAATGCAAATACAACAATTGAGCGCGAGGTAATTCTAAAGACAGTTTGGGGTGATGATGGCGACTATATTGGCAGAACTTTAGATGTATTTATTTCTAAACTTCGAAAAAAATTAGAAGCGAATACAAATTTAAAAATTGTAAATATCAGAGGAGTTGGCTACAAATTAATAATAGCGTAAATAATAAAAATGGTTTTAAAAAGCTTATTCAATTTAAAGTTAAAATTAAAGTAGCTTAGTGTTATATCAATACTCCAGAGAACTATAACATCCAGTTACACTATGACTATCTGTTATTTCACAATTTGTCTTTAAATAAAGTTTTAATCTAATTTGGGATAAAGACAGGCTACTAGGCATTTCGTATATTTCAACTGTATTTTAAATTCTTCTACCTTGGAATTAAAAAATACTAGAAATCATTGTTTAATATTAGGATTGAATGGAAAATAAGTAACATAATAACATAATGAACAAATTGCTATTGAAATATAATTTAGTTTAGACTGGGTTCTTACCATTCTCTTAAGCACTATTTAGGGCTGCCTGCAAATTAGATCAACTCAATTAAGGCCTATATTAAAGCACAAACAAGCACTTTAGTCACTACAAGTTACCTGGAATAAAATTTCGGTATTTCATCCGGTCATAACCAATTAAAGCCAAATTAATAACTCCCTTTTTTATACTTTAAAAGTGGGAATTATGTGATTTTTATATAAAATTATATAAGTGAGGGTCAACAAGTTGTAAGTAAGTTTGCTGTTATACGATTAATTGTCCTCATATTTACGAATAGCTAAATAAATTACCAATATTTTAATTGCCAATAGAATAACAATATTTATCTAAAATTATCAAGGTATGAAAAGTTCTACTACAGGCTTAAATTTAATGCTCAATATTAACAATGTAAATCTTTATTACGATGATGCAGGAGAAGGCAATGTTCCGATTATATTTTTACATGGATTTCCTTTCGACAAATCGATGTGGGCTCAACAGATTGCTTTTTTTGCAACAACTAATCGAGTTATTGCCATTGACATTCGTGGATTTGGCAAATCAAGCGCCGGAACAGCGCCTTTGTCAATAGATTTATTTAGTGAGGATTTAATGTTGTTTATGAATCAGTTGAACATCTCCAAAGCAATAATTTGTGGATTATCTATGGGTGGTTTTATTGCATTAAATGCCCAGTCCAGATTTCCAGATAGGTTTGAGGCAATTATTCTATGCGACACGCAATGTATTGCTGACACTGCTGAAGTAAAATCGAATCGATATAAAGCTATTGACGAAATATCTTTGAACGGAACACTCAATTTTAATGAAGCGTTTATTAAAAAGGTGTTCTGTGAAAATTCGCTTACTAACAAAACGGAAGTTGTAAAAAAATTGCAAAATGTTGTTTTTGCAAACAATGAAGAGTCAATTATTAATGGCTTAAAAGCTCTTGCTGAGCGTGCTGAAACTTGCTCAACGCTTGCTCAAATAAACATTCCGACATTAATTATTTGCGGTAGAGAAGATGAAGTGACACCTTTGGAACAATCTGAGTTTTTGCATGCATCTATCAAGGAATCTACGTTTCATATTATTGATGATGCCGGTCATGTTTCCAATATTGAACAACCGGAAGAATTTAATAATGAGTTGTCTAAATTTTTGCGGGCAGTTGATGTATTTAGAAAACGAATGTGATTAATTTT
>DAORKJ010000141.1:0-7675 GCA_035439505.1 Chitinophagales bacterium | reverse complement strand
AATGGGTGTTCCAAATAACGTGCATAGGCAAAGTCTCCTGCGTAATGATTGTAGGTGTCTGGGTATCGCAATGGATTTTCCTCGCCACCAGCCATTGGCTCATAAGCAGCAACACCTGAGCTAAAATCATTTTTTGGATTTTGATAAACATATTTAATTCCATAAATGGAAGATTTTTCAGGGTTTTCATCTGCTGTCATATCACGCCAGTCATCATAGTATCTTATTTCTTTAACTCGATGCCCACCACCTATTTTAAATCCACTTGGTTCATGGAGCCGAATAATTGATTTTTCCGGGTCAAATTCATTTCCATATTTACCATCTGCCATTAATTGATTAGGGTTCATAAACATAGTCAATAAGGTATTTACCATTGTTAGTTTACTAACCAAATCAAATAAATAATCAAGCGCTCCTAGTGACTCATCTGGTCCACTATCATCTGTAATATTTTGTTGTGCATTCAACATGGTCCACTGCCAGGATGCTTTTATTATTGGATTCACATCTTTAGTTCCAAAGAAACCATCGTCATAATCTTCAGGTTTAAAAGCGCTTGCTGCAAAATCGCCAGCAGCAGTATACACTTTTGCAGGGTTTAGTTTAAAATACCCAATTGTATAAGGGGTCTCTTCATTATCTATCGTTTTTAAAACACCTACATTATTATAATCAACGCTTGCATATCCTTCTACATATTCAAATCGATATTCTATGTCATGAGGTGTTTCGTCAACAAACAAATCATCATCGTTATCAGTACCCATATAAAATTTGAAATATAAATTATCTCCAATGTGTTTGCTTCCACTATAATCTTTTAAATAATTGTCTTTAAAATAATTTCTTGCAGCAGTTGGAGACATGTCTCCTTCAATTGGTTCTGGAAGTTCAAATGTGATGATGTATTTATTTACCAGGAAATTTTCACCGGTAACATCGGCCCCATATAGGTAAGCGTTATCTTCTTCTAAATTACTAACTATCACGTCATCCCCAATTTCATCAAAACCTTTTGCACAGGATCTAACTTTAAACGCGGTTGCAGCTTTCCTATTTTGCACATAAGCATAATCATCAGCTTCATAGTCAACTTCAATGGTTCCGCCGTTTGGCAATGTAATTCTTCTTAAGCTCCACAATCCAGCTAAATAGTCTGACAATGCTCTATTATCTTGTTTGGTATAAGGGAAAACTTGTGTCGGAAACGCAGGATCATAGGGTTGGATAGTGCCCCATTTATCAGAAGCAAGTGGGTGATATGCTGGTTCGAAGTCTGGATCAGTATCAGCATCATCACCATCCGGAAAATCCGCTGTATTATACTCAAACTTATAGTAATTGAATTTAGATTTGTTTGAGTTATAATAGGTATAATCCACTTTAGTTAAAGTTAACCGTCCATTATGTGCAGGATCAGGATTAGTAGGTACGCCTTTACATAAAAAATACTCATAAGTGAAATTAATTGTTTTAACGGGTGTTAAAGGCAATTCATCCATTAATGACAATTCGTCTGTTGCAGGTTCTTCACCAACTGGCGGGTAAGCATCCCTAATCTTATCAAATTTTGAGTAAACTTCTATTCTATCAAGTAACTTTTGGCATTGATCAGAAGTATTACTAATACCACCATCTATACCTGCAGTAGTAAACCCGTCGGCTCTATCCAAAATAAAAAATTCCGCGAAGTGAGATTTTGTTTCAACTGTTTTCAAATACCAAACTTCTTTTGTACCATATATAATACTTGCTTTGTCATCAGTCAAACGATTAGTTTGACCTTTAATATAACTTGCATAAAAGTCCTCAGTTGACATTGGTGTTCGCCATTTGAAATTGTCCATATTTGGGTGATACTTGCCATCACCTTCTTTTTCCCCATAGGTATAAACAATATAAGTCCCCTGATCATCATCAGTAGGTCCGTCACCTTGCATATCAACATAATCCGGAGAATACACCTCAGTTAACAAAAAACTAGTTGCATAAGCAGGTGTAGTAGTATTTTGGTACATGTGATCCAATCCGGATTTATTATTAAGTGATTTTTGATCACTATCATATTTCACTAAATACTCATCAGATTGAGTATCTGGAGCAGTAGCTCCACCAACGTTAAACATAATTTCCTGTTGTTCGTTATTATAAACAGGCAAACCAAAAACATATTGCGTACCATCTTCGCCTGTAACCACTATCCTTTGAATATGGTGGTCCTTTACATTAGGAGAAATGGCATACTTATTTTCGCCTCCAAAAAATTGTTCGACCATTTCATGAGTAAAATATTGGATTGATTTTGCATTTGGAACACGACCATTTCTTGATGAATGAGAAGCATCAAATTCATCTTCATCATGTGAACCACCTCCAAAAATTTCTTCCGGATAATAATTATGGTCGTTGGAAATCCATTTTTTTTCATTTACTAAAGGCACTAGAAAGGAGCTACGCATATTAGTTTCAATAGCAGAATTCCCTTGTAAATTTTCTATGAATTCAGGGTCTGAATCTAAATAGTTATCACCTACAAATTTGAAATGAACATTATTTTCAATGTTATTAATAGATGAATACATGGTTTTGTGTGGAGTATATTCAGCTATTATATTATTATCTAAAAACGGTTTACTGATACTCTCTCCGTAAACACCAACAACATTGACACCACCCTTAAATGTTTCCATAGCAGCAACTTCCGCACCTAGATCTGCAGAAATGGTGTTGTTTTTCATCTTCTCATCCTGCATATAACCTATGTCATTTCTATATGCTCTAAAACTTCCACCTAAACCAGGTGCACTAACACTAAATAAGTCGTAAGCATAATAGCTGATGGGCAATGTAGGCGAATTTTTAACAACAGAAATATCATTTTCCCGATTTATATCTTGTACAATATTGTTATCCTCTGAGTTTTTTAAATATAAATACCCATATGCTGGTGATTCAGTATGGTTATCCTTTAATGTTGAAGAGGTATAATAGCCGCTGATATCGGTTGCTACATTCGAAAACAAGACTTCAGCTCCTAAAGTACCTTTTAATGAGTATGACTGATTTAAAAATTCTTTACCGATTGACGGCGTATACGATTTTTGAAAACTAATTAAATTAGCACTTGCATTTTTAGATTTCGAATCAGTATAATCAGCATTATCCCCGCCAGCTTTAGCAGTCCTAGCCAATTGCACAGTTTTTGTTTTGGAATAGAATGAACCCACGTTAAAATATTTCATACCCCCTGATGTTGAAAATTCAGAAGATAATGTCAACCCCAATTTTTTTTCATAATTATCATCCGTAAATCCCAAACTTTTGGCAATATTAAAACTAGGACTAATACCTACTCCACCAAAACTATTTTCATTACCGCTTTCAGCAGATAATCCTAAACTGAGACTTTCATTTATGTTAATTTTGGCATCAGCAAAGGTTCCCGCACCAAATCCTGTATAAGTATTATAATGCAGTTCAATTCCAATACTGGCGCCCGAAGTTGGGCCTTCAGCTGCTCCAGCCACAGCATCCTTGTCTATTCCAAAAAATTCATTTGGTCCTATAGCAAATGATACACCCCCTGTAATGTTTGGACGAATATTCACGTCTTCTTTTAGCACATCACCCATAAAGTCATCCGGTAATCCTCTCAAACTTCGCATAATACTTCCAGGATTAAAATTCCAACCAAGGCCAACCCAACTGGCATCCTGCTCCATTGAAATACCCGCAGTGTAATTCAAAGTAATAGGAATACCCACATCACCAAGAATATCTACTGAATAACTAAAATCACCCGTAAACGGATCAACCAGTTGTGCATTTTCTGTAACAGCCGGTCCCTGGAACTCGGGCTGTAAGGGGCCATTTCCGGCAAATAAACCGGCAGAAAAAAATGGTTGAACTAGAAAAGTAAAATATGCAAAACATACTATTGATTTAGCAGTTCGACTTTTACGTATGGAAGTTAATATATGCATAGATTATTTTTTTAGAATTTTAATAACAATCGGTTAATTCACTTTTGTTTTTAAATCGAATAAAATATTTTTTTTGTGTAATGCAGGTAATTTCAAGTAAATACATGCCTTTTGCTAATTCAAAATCATAATTGCAAAAATTGAGATAGGAATGATTTGAGCCATTATTATATGCTAACATTATATGTTCACCTTCTGCATACACATTCATGGCCGAATCGTATAATACAACATTGATTATACTGTCAATTACATTATAATCTTCCTTAAAATAAATAGGTAATAAATTGCTGTCAATTACCACATAAGAACCATATACCTTGTCATCCATGTGAAAATATTTTTCCGGTTCTATCAGGTTTGCACTATCCTCCGGCTCATAAAAAAACTTCCAGGACTCACTGGTATTGTCAAATTTGCCATTTTGGTATAAATTGATTTTCCAGGCGTAAGATTTACCCGGTTCTAATTTTGCTAAATCGCTACAAACATTTTTTTGGATGTTTTTCCCAACCGTCATTTTGTAAACAGGCAAATTGCTTGTGGTTGCATCAAATGCTGTTTGGTTATCGTAACATTCTGTCAGCAACAATTCATAATTATAATCGCCCGTTGGCAACGGGAATGGAGGTATCCAGCCAAATGTTGGGCAACTTTCTTTTATTGTATCATTTTTATGAACAAACAAGAGTTGAAGTGGAGCAATATTTTTTTCAACGATTAATCTATAACTTGTTTTACATAATTCTTCTGTATTTGTGCCTGCATCAATTAAAGTAAAAGCAACGGTGTACCGGCCATCAGGTACAATACCAGCAGCCTGCATAAGCGCTGTATTAAAATTGGGATCCATATATTGCACCACCAATGGCTCAAACATTCTTTTATTTGCAAAACTTATTGTTATGCTATTGTTATTGTAATTAAAGGCTCTTGTTTCTGCTTTGTAAACCAGATTTTTTGCAGAACTAAGCGTTAATCCTACTTTATATTGCCCCGGTGGTAGATTACCTGAAACAACCACATTCCAGAGTTGATCAAGAGTAAACATCTCACCAGGTTTTACTGCTGTAATTAAACATTGAGCATGCATCACCTTTGCGCCAAAGGCAAGATGCAGGACTAAAATCATTTTGATAATTTTATTCATATTTATCAATTTATATTAAATGTGCAATAAACATTTCCCCATACCACCATGGTTGAATTTTCCAACCCGGCATTCAACATATTATATTCCATCTTCATAACCTCAGCTCCTAGTTTTATTTTTTTAAATAAGTAACCTGCATTTAAACGATATGCCATTTCTGTATTAATATTTGATTTAATCGGCAAACTATAATCTCCCATAATCTCCCAACTGTCCGCTAGGCTTACTACTACATTTTGTCCAACCGAAAGTGTGGTGTAATTGCTATCGTATGCTAATGCAGCAAATTGCATATTAACTCCGGTGGAAAGGTGTTTATTGATGGACATGTTAACCATACCTATAGCCATATGTTGTTGAAAATGGATGGCAGTATTTTCTGCATCTAATTGTGACGAATTAGTTTGTGCATACGTTAAAATACTCGTAACCGGCAATGATTGGATAGCTTTTGTATAACTTACTGTCCCAACCAAATTTGATACAACTGTTTTTTGTCCATTCAAAAAAATAACATTTGGATAATAATTAAGCGAAAGGTGCAGGTCATCTGTAATTTCCGATGAAATTTCACCTTTATACTGCATAAATCCTGTTCTTTTAGTATTATCTACCTCTTTAAAAAATAAATTATAAATTGCTCCTAAAGCAATATCTGTTTTAATTTTTTCGAATTTTGTTTCCCATCCGGTCTCAAATATTTGCAGCCCGGTCAGTAGAAAAGGATTACCAGCGGTAAAATAGGATTTATTAATAAATTCATGTTTAACAAAGCAGCTGGATTGCCATTTTAACATATGAAATGTTGTGCTGATACGAGTTGCAAAGCCGCTAAAGGTATTATCTATATAAGCGCCATTAATAGTAAACATTTGCGGGAACCAATTGGCATCTTGCACAACATCATTTTCCAATGCATCGTTGCTTGTTATTGACAATCCCAACGACATTTCCAAATCAAACAAACCGTCCTCTAAACCTAATGCTTCGTACTTATTAAATATTAAGTTATTGCCGTTCCAATGTTGGTTGTAAGCAATTGTTGTATCATGATTACGGCCATCAAGCATTGCCATAGTATATTTACCAAATTGCCCTATTTCGCGCTTAATACCACCAGCAATTATTCTATTGGTGTTCGTTAAACTATTCACAGCAGTATAATAATCAAACTCATCTTTCATAAATCCACCTAGTCCGAAAACGGAGGTATATTCATTAATTTGATAATCTAAAACAGCCCCGCTGATAGACACATTTTCGAGCAAAAATGCATCAACATTATACACGATTTTTCCGGCACCAAAATCATTAACATTGCTGATTACTTTTGTCACAGCGGCAAATTTTCCTGTATCAATCAGCGTAGCGAATTGACTAATTTCGCCTGATTTAATGGCATTAATTTGCTCTATTTGTTTTACATATGAAGCTACAGTCGAATCTTCATATAGTTGTTGATATAAATTCTCTTTTTCTGCATTCAGGTCCAATAAATTTTGATAATTCCCAATTAGTGAATCCACGCCATTTTTTTCCTGAGCCAATTGCCCAATTGAATTTTCAATACTCATTACCGAATCAAGCAGGTAATTATCATCATTAAAACAATTATTAACTGAGTCGTAGGTGGCTAAGGTGTTGTTTTTGAGTTGTGCTGACAAGTTATACAATGAATCCTGTGCTTTGGCTATGTATTCAGACTTCTTCACATTGGCTATTGCTGTTAGCGAATCTACAAGCAGTGAATCGAAATTGTTAAAATATGATTGCAGTCCTTCGTACGCAGTTAGTTTGGCGTAAATCATTTCATAATTTAACCCCTTGCTATGCATCTCGCCGGCTAATTTATCTTCCATTTTTTCGGTTAGTTGTTGTTTATAACCGGCGGAGTCAAAGGTCAATGCCATAGCAGGTTTAAACCCGAATATTTCTGCGGCATAGGCATTATAAAATTGCAGTTGAAATGGCACGCCGAAAGTAGTAAAATTGGCATATCCCGAAAATTGTGGCTTAAGCAGCATTCCACTTTCATTTTCCGGTTTTAAATTCACGTATTGTGCAATAGCAACTTGTGCATTAATGGATTCTCCAATTTTTGTAAATGCTTCTACCACTTTAGAAGTATCACTCATCCCATTCTGTAAATCACGACAATTAGTAACTATTTCAAATTGTGTTGCAACGTGATTAGCACTAACGCACATTGATTTTACTTGTTTTAGGATAGCGGATAATTCATTTTCAGTTACTGTTTGTTCTGTAGCGTATTCGTATAATTGTTTACCAGATAAAGCTTGTTTAGCGCCGAATTTAACCTTGTGTGCATTCACAAAATAAAGCGGTTTACCGGATGCATCGGTAAGTAAAATAGTTATGTCACATAATAAGGAATCTGATGAAGTGTTTATACAATTAAATTGCCATAAATCAGCACCGGATTTTACTTTACCATTGTGTTCATCATATTTAATATATAATTGACTATAACTCATATTAATAAATAAGGTCATAATTCCCATTAAAAAATAACGGG